>JAGXIC010000014.1 GCA_024635875.1 Pricia sp. | reverse complement strand
CGTGGGCTCGGAGATGTGTATAAGAGACAGTTCCGAAACCGTCAGATCAAACACTAGTTCGCGGTAATACATTTGGGAGGCGTTGGTGTAACTTCTCAGGAAAAGATCTGTAAATAAGCTCAGGTCACCCTGATATTGGACCAATTCGTTCTCCTTTTGATCTTGTAGGGCATTGATAAAATCCTGAAAATTACCGAGGTCTTCCTGTGTGAATGAAAACTGGTTATCAGTAGGGTTTTCTGCGGTGACCACATTGCCCTCATGATCTGTAATGACGGACTTGCCGTCTTCAAAGCCAATCAGATTTGCATTGCCTTCGGTAAGACTCAACAGAGGTGCCCGAAGAAATTGATCAAATGCTTCGGATAGGCTTTCATCGTCCAAATCGAATACCCCGGAAAGGGATGCGATGTTCTCACGGACCGTATCATAGTCATTGCCCAGGCTCTCTAAAAATTTCAATACCGCTATGTTCTGGGGACGGTTATGGAGCAGACCATAGATTTTGGATTTAAAGAACCGGTATTCCAGGGCACGGATCTGGTAGGCACTGGAAGCTTCCTGCATGCTCAGTATTTTTAGAATTTCCTCAGTACTATCCTGCCCTTCGAGTCTTGGCACCTGATTTTCTTCCCCTTTCGTCATCAAGAGCCATCGCTTCTTCAATTGGGCAAGAATGACCATCATCTTATCGAACAGGGCATCACTTTCGAGAATGTCCTTGTTTTCGGGCAGGAATACATTGCTGATATTCATTACCGGAAGAATGCCATAGGGTTGTTTGCCGATTTTCAAGGCGGTATAAAGCCCTCTATGTTTCACATATTTGGAATAGTGTTGCCAAAGCACCTCATGGGTTTCACTGCGTATCTGGTTGCCAAAAAGCATAAAAAGAGGCTGTGCGCCCAAAGCGAACCAGCTGGCTTTTTGATACAACTCGTTCAGCCGGATCGGTTTTTCATCGGCATGCCGTACTTGTTGCAATTGGTGGGTTTCAAATCCCAAACCACGGGCGAGGTACTTTCCGGCGGTCATGGAATGAATGTTAGGCACCCCTGGATCGGTGGTGGTATCCGGCTCCAATGGCAACCCTTCCACGGCATATGCAAAACTATCACCTACTTCAAACTCGTCCCTAGCCGAATGTCCGCTTGTGGCCTTTTCGGTATTATTGGTAGGGGTGCCATATTTCAAAAATGAAAATCCTTCGGTATATTTATGATTCTCGAAAAGATCGGCGAGCCCTTGGGCAGGCAATAAGGGGTCGCTGTCATGACGGAATCCGCTAACGATGATCCGTTCAAATTTGGTATCGGCCGGATTTATTTTAATTTTTATCCCCATCCCCGCTTCCAACGCCTTGTTAAAATCCTGTAGCCATCCGTCCCCTTCCCCGAGAAGGGTGAGTCCGTCGCGATTGATCAGGGAACCATCGCCTTTATAGGTGGGCTGTTGGTCGCCGTCCTTATAGATATGAAAGACCAGGCGATCTGGAAGCCATTTAAAATAAAATGAGGGCTCTGCTGCTTTTTCGCTCGCATTGGCCGCGTGAAGTTCCAGTTGCCCGTCGCTGATCTGCACCAGATATGAAGACCGATATACCCCATATTTGGTGACCAGCTCCTCCCAGGCCGATTTCTTTTGCTCCTGTGAGGTGAGCTGCTTGAAGTCAAGGGCATCTTTTTTTTCCTCCCGTGTCAGCTTGGGGTCATGGCTTTGTAAAAAAGCTTCGTCGGGAAATGCCCTGATCCACAATTCGTCTTTTACGAAACGGGTCTCCAGTTTCAACGGAAACAATAATATAGGAATATTGGAGATGGGATTGGCCATATCGCGTGGTGTCTTTTCGTTTTCCAGTTAAATTAAAAATCAAAGGAATTTTAGGAGGACTTTTGGGGATGCTCGGAAACCTCAAATCCATTGCTCGAAGGCAATGAATTTGCGGGGGGCTTGTCTCCGAGCAACTCTTCCAACACCTGTATGGCACCACTGATGCGAAGCATGGTATTTCCTAAGTCAGCAATCTCCTGGTTCAAAGCCAGCATTTGTTTCTGGCCTTTTTGGTATTCTTCCTTTAATTCCTTTAAACGGGTTTCCAGTGCTGTTTTCATGGACTTGGTTTAAAAATTACACTTTGGAGTCAACCTTTAGGTTCTAAATATTTTAGGACGGTTTATGAGTTAATTTCAAACCAACGGAATCAATGCTTACGAGCTGAACTCTTCACAAATATCCTATCGAAATTAGAACTTATCGGTAAAAGATGCTTTTAGGGGGGAACTAGGGAATGTGTTGGGTCGCTTATGAATACAAAGGGTATTCATCAAACTACTCTATGATCAAAATGCACCACATGATAGTTTTTTGAACGACCTCCTGAAATTACAAAATATTTCTTTCCGATCTACAAGAATTTATATGCTGTCACAAATTTTTATCAGGTTATGATCTCGACCTTTTTCGGAACAACGAATAATACGCAGCCCGTATCGGTCTTTACAGAATGTTTGAAGGTCGGGAGGTGTAAATAGATAATCGCCCTTTGAAAGTTTCTATTCGTTAAAACACGCCTCGCCTTCCATTACAAATGCCTCTTCACCGGCGGGATGATTGTTAAATTTTTTAAGGCTTGCTTTTTTCTTCCGCCATTCTGTGCAAGGCATCTGAATATAATGGTGCATTGCTTCTTAGATGTTGCCTGAGGATCGGGCTTTTTTCAAGCGCAGTTTTTGTAAACCGTTTTAGGGAATCAATATTTTCCTTTCCGAAACTGTCCTTGAGCACCGCTATTTGTTCTAGATAGTTCAAATAGATTTCCGCTATGCTGATGACACGATTGTAATCCTTGTTGTCCGCTTCTATCTCAACGTTTTCAAAAAAATACTTCCGTAAATGGGGGTATTGGATCAGATAGCCTCTAAAGGTTTCCGCCTGGCCGTAAATGGCGGTATGGGCCGAACTGCGTACGGAAGCTTTCATGTCCCTAAGCTGAAAATATAAAATGGGAATACCGATCGCCGCTATGAGCACCCCAACTATTGAAAGTATTGTCTGTAGCATACAAGTCTAGGTTTAAAATACCATTGAAAGGTATAAAATCCTATTTATAATGCGCATCAATATTTCAGGTTGGTTCCGGTCCGAATGTTCTTTATCCGCGACATTATCTAAATTGGAGCCGTCCAGAATTTTTTCAATGGATTCTGTGACTGCTTGCGAGGCCTGCCAATAGCCTCTTGCCGCCATGGCATCCCTATGTTTTCTATCTTGCGCCTTTTCTTCCAGATCCCAATCACCACTTTACATGCGGCCAAATGGACATCCTTAAAAAGTCGGCCAGGCTTCAATTCCGAGATGGCCTTTAGATGGGCCGAATGGACAATATCATAGATTTCTTTTTGTTTCGTACTGAATTGTTTGTCGACGGGAAACGTACGCGTGAGGTCGCCCGCGTAGTTCAAAGTTGTTTCGGCACCACAATCACATAATACCATGTCGCCTTTTTTCAAGGTATTACCGCGAATGCAACTGAATGATTCAACCGGGCTTATACCGATACCCTATCTTATCGATTCTTCCGCATTTTTGCTTTCTGGCAACAATTTCAATCGTGGATCAAATGATTCGGAAAATCTTTAACTTCCTCACAACATATTTGCTCCATAACCTGTTGGAGTTCGGTTTTCAACAAGGAAATGGTATGGTTTCCGCCTTCATTGCCCAGTGCGGCCACACCGTACATGAACGATCTGCCCATAAAGGTGAACTTGGCACCCCGGGCCAAGGTTCTGGCCACATCGGGACCGGAGCGCAGGCCGCTGTCCATCATTACCGTAATTTGGTCGCCATATTTCTTAGCAATACGGGTAAGAGGCTTTATCGTAGATTCCCCGGCATCCAACTGCCTTCCACCATGGTTCGATACGATGATTCCGTCCAAGCCAAGTCTGATCGCTTTTTCGGCATCGGCCTCGTTGGCAACGCCTTTGAGCACTAATTTTCCCTTCCACATATCGCGTATGGGCTTTATTTTTTCCTCGTTCAAACGACCTGAAAAGGTCTCGTCCATAAACTTTCCCAGCTGCCTTAAATCCAGATTTTTGGGCATATAAGGCTTTAATGTCTCAAAATTGGGCTGTCCGTTGATAAGGGTTTTCACCGCCCATTCGGGTTTTCCCAATATCTGCACTAGGTTCTTGACCGACATTTTTGGGGGCATGGCCAACCCATTTCTGATATCCCTGGGTCGAAAACCGAATGTGGGTACATCGCAGAGAATGACCAGAACGGGACAGCCCGCCGATGCCGCCCTATTGATGATATCGTCCCTTAAGCGGTTTTCCGTTGGATGGTACAATTGAAACCAGGCCTGGCCTTCGGTAATTTCGGCAACACGTTCAATACTACTTGTCGTAACCGTACTGAGCACAAATGGGATGTTATGTTCAAAGGCGGCCTTGGCCAAAATTTCCGGGGCATTGGGCCATATCAATCCCTGTAGGCCAACGGGCGCTATACCAAAGGGAGCGTCATATGTGTGCCCGAAAAGTTCCGTTTTCATATTAGAGCCCGTATGCTTGCTCCAATAGTAGGGCAGCAATTCCACTTCCCGGATTTCAGAGGTGTTCTTGTGCAGATTTACATCTTCGTTACAACCTCCATCCAAATACTCAAAAGCAAATTTTGGAATCTTGCGCTGCGCTTTCGTCCGTAAATCCGTTACCGACGGATAGTTGCTGTTTATTTTTATTTTGGTGTCTTTTCCCATTACGGACAATTAAAAACAAATGATAAGAATTCTTGGACGTGATTACAACCTATAGCGCGCACGGGCTTTCAATTATCCAATCCCATAAACTTTTAGGGCCCTATACCCGTAGACGGCAACCACGACAAAACATAAAAGTGGCAGTATAAAGGAGAAATTTACTTCCGGTACGCCCATGATTAGAACATCATCGTAAGCACTTCCACCGATATCCAGAATCAAGCCTTGTAATACGGGCATGAAGGCACCGCCAACGATGGCCATGACCAAAAAAGCCGAGGCAGGTTTTGCGTCATCACCCAGTCCAGTAAGTGCAATGCCATAGATAGTTGGAAACATCAATGACATGCAAAAAGAAACAAGCACCAGCGAATAGAGACCTCCCATTCCTTCTATAAAAATAGTGCCCATACAACAGGCTATAGCCAATATTGACAAAAGCATTAACAGCTTGCCGGAGTTTATAAATTTCATAAGATAGGTGCATATAAACCTACCAAGCAAAAAGATGATTAGGGCGGCGTATGCGTAATTTACCGCGTTCTTATTATCGATGCCCAAATTTTCTGCGTACTGGTAAATGTAGGTCCAGCACATAATCTGTGCGCCTACATAGAACATTTGTGTCAAGGCCCCACCGACAAAACGCTCTTTCTTAAATATTCTTTTGATGGAACTCCACATATCCGTTGCATGCTCGTCGTCCTTTTTATCGGGCATTTTAACAAAAGTTATAAGCACGAGCATCACAATAACAAATAGGCCAAGGGCTACATACGGATTTCGAATGACCTGAAGATCCGAAGTCTTAATTACCGCTTTGGCCGTTCCGGTGAGCGTTTCATAAATTCCATTTCCATCGGCGTCAATATCATCCGACTGAAGGGCCGACAAAATAAAGGTCTGTGCCACAAAAAGGCCCGTCAGAGCTCCTAGCGGATTAAACGATTGTGCCAAGTTCAGGCGTTGCGTTGCTGTTTCCTCGGCACCCATATCCATAATAAAGGGATTGGAGGTCGTTTCTAAAAAAGCAAGGCCGAAGGTCAATACATATAGGGCCATTAAAAAGAAGGCATAATTCTCCATGGCCGCCGCCGGGTAGAACAAAATGGCACCCAAGGCATACAAGCTAAGCCCGACCAAAATTCCTGTTTTATAGGAATATTTTTTGGCAACATAAGCCGCAGGCAGCGCCATGGTAAAATAACCACCATAAAACGCAGCCTGGACCCAAGACGCCTGGGTATTACTTAACTCCAATATTTGCTTGAATGCCGATACCATGGGATTGGTAATATCATTGGCAAAGCCCCAAAGGGCGAAGAGCGAGGTGATCAATACAAAAGGAACGATTACTTTTTTGGATACGATGGGAGGTTTTTTGCTGTTTTCCATACTTCTTAATTATAGCGATCTATCTAAATGGGTATATCCACCGTCAACAAAAACCAGTTGACCGGTAGTATGGCTTGAAGCATTGGACAGTAGAAATACGACGGTATTGGCAATTTCTTGTGCCGTGGTCATACGGTTTTCGAGCGGGATTTTATCCATAATGGATTTCAGCTTCTTTTCGGGTTCAGGAAAAGTGCTTATCCATTTTTCATATAATGGTGTGAAGCATTCCGCCACAATAACCGCATTTACG
>JAGXIC010000119.1 GCA_024635875.1 Pricia sp. | reverse complement strand
GGCCTGGCGTTGACAATTGTAGCCGAAGAAAAAATCAAAGCCCATTTTTGTAGGGATGCTTTCGGTATGGGGTGCACCCAGTCCCCATTTACCCACCACCCCTGTCACATAACCCGCTTGTTTCAATTTTTGTGGCAAAAGGATGGTATTGGCCGGAATAGGTCGCTGCCCTTCCAAGGTCGAATCTTCTATCATTGCCTTATAATCCCAAACGTCGCCACGGTCGCCCCATTCGTCATTGCCCCGTATATAGGCGTGGCCGGCATGTTTTCCGGTCAGTAACATGTATCGTGCCGGGGCACATACCGGGGCACTGGTATAGTGTTGTGTAAATAGCATTCCGTTTTTGGCCAGCGCATCGATATTCGGGGTTTCTATTTTGTCCTGTCCATAGGCGCCCAATTCCCCGTAGCCGAGATCATCGGCCAATATGTAGATGATGTTGGGCTTGTCGGCTGTTTTCGTCGTGTTACTTCCAGTAGCTTTCTTTATATGGGTTTCCTTGCAAGAAAATGTCAAAGCGAATGCGATGAAGACGATTACATATTTAGAGTTTCCCATTTAAATTTTAGTGTATGGATTGGCAAGTATGTTCCTTCGGTTTTTTGCAAGCACGACAATACTTCGAAGGTACTAAAAACCCTTAAACCCTAGCATTTACATTTTGTTTTCAAATTTTCCGGTACATTTGGTTTCGGTACATTTCCAATTTTAGTATGTATCTTAATCGGATTCTTTTTGGCCTGTAATGAGGAAGCGCATAACGATTACGATAGACCTTTGGATATATGGACTTTCAAATCCGTTTCGGACAAGAAGCCTATGAAGCGTAGAGATTTTATAAACAAGACCGCCGCAGCTACGGCCCTAAGTACCTTGGGGCTGCCGTCACCTATTCAACTATCCGGAAAAGACAAGAAAATGCAAACAAAAATCAAGATTAAGAACGTAAGCTCGAATTTTGAAAGGGAATCGCTTACTCCTTATCGCTTTGGGGGCGGTGCCGTTACCCAACTTTGGCAGACAGCCGCTTGGCTGCAAAACGATTCGGGTGTTTCGGAAATCGGTCTGGGTACGCAGAGTCCTCTTTGGTCCGATGGCAGTGTGGCCCGCGCCCATTCCGAAAACGGGGCCAATGCGCTGATGTTCGCCATGAGCGAAAAGGCCTTGCAGCTGATAAAGGGCAGTTCGTTTACCGATCCCGTGGAATTGCTAGATACCGTCTTACCGGAAGTCCACGCCTATGGTAAAAAAATAACAGGCGAATCCGACCTTAGAAAGACCTTTGCGCTGAACGCTCTAGTTTGCGTCGATAACGCGGCATGGTTGCTGTACGCCCATGAGAACAATATCAAGACCTTCGACGATATGGTGCCGGAGGAATACCGGCCCGGACTATCCTATAGACATGAAAAGGTGGCGAGCATCCCTTCCTTTCCCGTGGGGACGGAAATCGAAAAAATAAAGGCGGCGGCCGACGAAGGCTATTTTATTTTAAAATTGAAGACAGGTTCCAAAGGTACCCAAAAAGAAATGTTGGCCCATGATATGGAATTTTTATCCAACGTACACCAAGCCATCGGGTATTATGAAACGCCCCATACCAAAGATGGCAAGATTCCCTATTACATCGACCCCAACGGTCGTTATGAATCAAAGGACACCCTTTTGCGGTTTTTGGACCATGCCAAAAAGATCGGCGCATTCGACCAAATCGCGGTCATAGAGGAACCGCTGGGGGAAAACGATGAATCGTATGTAGGCGATGTTGGGGTCACGATCGCGGCCGATGAAAGTGCGCATACCGTGCAGGATGCCATCGACCGCATGGAGCAGGGCTATGGCATCATTGTAGTAAAGGCCATTGCCAAAACCCTGAGTATGACCATGAAAATCGTACAGGCCTGCCATGAGCGAAAAGTACCCTGTTTTAGTGCCGATCTTACCGTAAACCCGATTTTGGTGGACTGGAACAAATCGATCGCCGCCCGTTTAGCTCCGCTTCCCATGATGGATATCGGGCTTTTGGAAACCAACGGCCATCAATTCTATACAAACTGGGACACCCTCGAAACCTATCACCCACGGGCTGGTGCGGAATGGACACAGACCAAAAATGGCGTTTTTACGACCGGTAAATCATTCTATGACGAAAGCGGGGGGATATTTCTTCCCTCGGCACATTATGAGGCTTTGTTTGAAGAGATTTAAACCTAGTTTTAGTGTAATGCGGATTTTGGGATTTGTGGATAAACAGGATAAAAAATACCAGCATTTGAAAGATTGCCATAGATAAATTGTACTGTAGAACATTATATTTGTGATATAACCTGAATACGACTTCAATAATCAACCTTGAATTCCCTTCATGAAATTAGAAAACAAAAGAAAAGTTACCGATTTAAAGGATAAGCTTAGTCATTTCTGGGAGCTCTCCCAGCACAAAATCCGCTCCATAGAAAATAAATACGATGCCTCCAAGGGCTCACCCGTTTTTACCGAGGCGGGAAGATATACAACGAGGGGCTGGACCGAATGGACACAGGGCTTCCAATACGGTTGTGCCGTTTTGCAGTTCGATGTATCGGGCGACGAAGAATTCCTTGACATGGCCAAAAGCCATACGGTCGAAAAAATGGCTTCCCACCTCAGCCATTTCGGGGTTCACGATCATGGTTTTAACAATGTGAGTACCTATGGCAATTTGCTGCGATTGATGGCCGAAGGTAAAATACCGGAAAATGAATGGGAGCGCAATTTTTACGAACTGGCGCTTAAAGTTTCCGGGGCGGTTCAGGCAAAACGGTGGACGCCGATCGATAAAGGTGGATTCATGTATTCCTTCAATGGGCCACATTCCCTGTTCGTCGATACGATTCGCACGGTACGGGCCTTGATGGTCGCCCATAAACTGGGGCATTCGCTGATGGGCGAAAATGATAGGAACGTCAGCTTACTGCAACGGGGTATCGAACATGGCATCGCCACAGCAAAATATTCGGTGTACTACGGCGAGGGTAGGGACTACTACGATTTTGAGAACCGCGCCGTGCACGAATGTTTGTTTAATACGAACGACGGCAATTTTAGGTGTCCCAATTCCCAGCAGGGCTTCACGGGTTTTAGTACGTGGACGAGGGGATTGTCATGGGCCATGGTCGGTTTTCCCGAAGAACTGGAGTTTCTGCAAACCGTTTCCGACAGCGAACTGGAACCTTTTGGCGGAAGAAAGGAGATTGAGGCTATATTTATAAAAGCGGCCAAGGCGACCTGCGACTGCTTTATCGATAAAACCGCTGCCGACGGTATTCCGTATTGGGATACGGCCGCGCCGCTACTGTATAAAATGGGGGAGGATTACCTCGACCGTCCGTCAGATCCCTACAACGCTTTTGAACCGGTAGACAGTTCCGCCGCGGTTATCGGCGCGCAGGGTCTCCTGCGATTGGGCAGGTATCTATTGGAAAAAGGAGACCAAGACGGTGAAAAATACCTTCAGGCAGGCCTGTTGACCGCCGAATCGGTATTCAGCGAACCATATCTGAGTACGGACAAGAACCACCAAGGTTTGATACTGCATTCCATCTATCATCGCCCCAATGGATGGGACTATGTCCCCGAAGGCAGTAAAATTCCCAACGGCGAATCGAGCATGTGGGGCGACTATCATGCCATGGAACTTGGCCTATACTTGCAACGTTTGATGGACGATGAAAAATACTATACCTTTTACGGATGTACGGAATAGTGGGCAGTAAGCAGTAAGCACACTATGAAACCGCTCTTTTTATACACTCATAAACCAATAAACACCTAAACCTTTATCTGAACTCCTAAACTTTTTCAAACCCTAAACACCAAACCGTTCAATGAGCGACAAATCCAAACTCTGCATTCATACCATTACCACCAAGCCTTGGAAATTAACCGAAGCGGTGGATCGGTATGCGCAGGCCGGGGTCAAGGGCATTTCGGTCTGGCAGGATAGCGCACAAGAACTCGGGGCTACAAAAAGCGGCAATCTCATCCGGGAAAACGGAATGGAAGTGGTATCCTATGTCCGTGGAGGGTTCTTCCCCCATGCTACAAAAGGTAAAAGGGAAAAAGCGATCGCGGACAACAAAAAAATGATCGATGAGGCCGCGGAATTGGGTGCTCCGATGTTGGTCTTGGTCTGCGGGGCCGAGCCGGAGCAAGCGCTGGAAGAATCCCGAAAACAGATTCAGGGCGGCATCGAATCCTTGATCGACCATGCGGCACAGCGAAAGGTCGAATTGACCATTGAGCCCTTGCATCCCATGTATGCCGATACCCGTTCCGCCATAAACACCTTGCAACAGGCCAACGAAATCGCGGAGGCCGTAACTTCCGAATGGGTAGGGGTTGCGGTAGATGTCTATCATTTGTGGTGGGATCCCGATTTGAAAAACCAGATTTACCGATGTCAAAAAAACGGTAATCTGTCGGCCTTCCACATTTGTGATTGGAACGTGCCTACAAACGATATGTTGCTCGATAGGGGCTTGATGGGGGAAGGCTGCATACCCCTCGACCAAATAAAAAAATGGGTCATGGATTCGGGATTCAAAGGATATCATGAAGTGGAAATATTTTCCGAAAAATTCTGGAAAACCGATCAAAAGGATTTTTTGGATAAGATTGTTAAAAGTTATTCCGCATATTGGGAAAGCTGAAAGGATAAAAAATGCAATTGTGTTGCCAATTAAGTATGCATAATCCTCAGCCCAGCGTGCCGGTTATCGAACAGATAATTACTGATTGGAAGTCAACAACTTAATAACACCGAAAATAAAAGATGCCCGTCGTCACGGGAATGACAAAAAAGATATAATTGATGAAAACACACAAAATAGGCATTATCATGAACGGCGTGACCGGTCGAATGGGCACCAACCAGCACCTGATGCGGTCCATCGTTGAAATTATAAAGCAAGGGGGGGTCAAGATCGGCGATGACGAGGTTATTATGCCCGATCCCATCTTGGTAGGAAGGAATCCTGCCAAATTGGAACATCTGAAATCCATATCGGGAATCGAAAAGACTACGACCAATCTCGATGAGGTGATGAACGATCCCCACTATCAAATTTATTTTGATTCTCAGACGACCGGAAGAAGGGCACCGGCCGTAAAAAAAGCCATCAAGGCTGGAAAGCACATTTATTGCGAAAAACCGGCAGGCGTATCCACGGAAGAGGTGCTGGAAATGTACCGGCTCTGCAAAGAGAACAACCTGAAAAATGGGGTAGTACAGGATAAACTTTGGCTGCCGGGCATGCTCAAACTAAAAAGATTGATCGAACAAGGTTTTTTCGGGAAAATCCTCTCCATTCGCGGCGAATTCGGGTATTGGGTATTCGAGGGCGACTCCATTCCCGCACAACGCCCTAGCTGGAACTATGTTAAGGAGAAAGACGGCGGTATCATCGTCGATATGCTCTGCCACTGGCGCTATGTATTGGACAACCTTTTCGGAAACGTCAAATCGTTATCCTGCCTCGGGGCCACCCATATTCCCCAGCGTGTCGACGAACAGGGAAATCCCTATAAATGTACCGCCGATGATTCCGCATACGCGACCTTTGAACTCGAAGGCGGTGTAATCGCCCATTTCAATTCTTCTTGGACGGTCAGGGTACGGAGGGACGACCTGCTGACTTTACAGGTAGATGGCACCAAAGGTTCCGCCGTCGCGGGGCTAAGGGATTGCCATATCCAGCATTACGGCAATACGCCCAAACCGGTTTGGAATCCCGATGTGAAACAGCCCATTGATTTTTATGAGGATTGGGGCAAAGTTCCCGAACAAGAGAATCACGACAATGCCTTTAAGGTACAGTGGGAATTGTTTCTAAAACATATTGTAAAAGACACTCCCTTTCCATGGTCACTGTTGGAAGGTGCCAAAGGTGTGCAACTGGCTGAAAAAGGTTTGGAAAGCTGGGCGAAACGGGCTTGGGTCGATATTCCGGAATTAAAATAATTACGGGGACAAAATAATCTGAAAGTATGGGTCAAAAAAGAGTAGCATTGGTTACAGGCGGAAGCCGGGGAATCGGACTGGGCATTGCACAACAGTTGGCACAGGCCGGTTTTGACGTCGCCATTAACGGCATGCGACCTGAAAGCGATGTGGCCGACGTGCTTGATCAATTGCGTGCCAATGATGTACAAGTGGTGTACTGTCAAGGAAATATCGGGGATAGTTCCGATCGCAAACAAATCATCGAGAAAGTCAGAAGTAACTTTGGCCGATTGAATCTATTGGTCAACAATGCCGGTGTGGCCCCGAAAGAGCGAAAGGATGTATTGGAAATGACCGAAGAGAGTTTCGATAGGGTATTGGACATCAATTTAAAGGGTTCGTATTTCCTGACCCAACTGGCGGCCAATTGGATGATCAATCAAAAACAAGCTTCCCCGGAATTTCAAGGAAGTATTATCACTATTTCCTCCGTATCGGCGGAAACCGTTTCGGTGAATCGCGGGGAGTATTGTATTTCAAAGGCAGGTTTGGGCATGGTGACCCAACTGTTCGCGGTACGGTTGGGAGATTTTGATATTCCCGTTTTCGAGGTGCGTCCCGGTATCATCAAGACCGATATGACGGCCGGGGTACAGGAGAAATACGATAGATTGTTCGCCGAAGGCATCGCCGTTCAAAAACGCTGGGGCCTTTCCGAAGATGTGGGCAGGGCTGTGGCTGCGCTGGCCAAAGGGGATTTTCCATACTCGACCGGACAGGTAATAATGGTGGACGGTGGTCTGTCCATCCCCCGTTTGTGAACTTGGTGCTATATTATGAGATGGTTTTGATCGGAACACGGCATTTAATACTGTGTGAATTACATACGTTAAGTAATTATCCAAATATGAAAATCAAGAAGAAAACTTTATGGCTACTTTGCTGCATATCAGCTTCCATAATCGTCATATTGGGTTTCACCGTATTGGCCATCCCCGCAAACACCTTTGAGCCCCAACTTTTCGGACTGCCGTATGCCCTTTGGGTGAGTATACTATTGAGCGTATTGTTAGTAGTACTGACCATACTGGGCACTTTGGTACATCCGGGCAACCGACAAACCGAAGAAGAATGATTCCGATACTCATCACGATCGCGGCAGTATATTTGGGGGCATTGGTTACATTTTCTCTAATTACGAGACAGAAGAACAAAGATTCCGTCTCCTATTTTTTGGCAGGTTCGAAGCTTGGGTCCGTCTTGGGTATCTTTACCTTGGCCGCCACGCTTTTCAGTACGTTTACGATGATCGGTATGCCCGATTTCTTTCGTACGCACGGGGTGGGCTCATGGCTGTTTCTTGCTTTTTCGGATGCCGCAATGGTCTTTGCCATCATCTCCGTGGGCTATTACCTTAGAAAAAAAGCGAAAAGAGAGAACTTTAAAGGGCTGTCCGGTCTCATGGTTCAGTGCTATAAAAATAAATCTGCCGGATACATCACTTTTGTCGGGGCCTTTATTTTTTTGGTGCCATACGTCGCGATACAGATCCGGGGCATCGCCATTTTTTTAAAGGCCACATTCCCCGAAGCTTTACCGATATGGGGCTGGGCTACGATCATCATTGTAATTATGCTGATTTATAGCGAGGTGGGCGGCCTAAAGGCCATTATTTATAGCGATATGCTACAGGGCTTGATCTTATTACTTATCATCTGTATTATCGCCTACAACTGTGTGGCCGAATTTGGAAACCTGGCCAACCTCTTCGCCAAAGTGGAACAAGTGAACGAAAAACTGCTTTCCGTACCGGGACCGAAAGGTCTTTTTACCCCGCAATTTTTGATTGCCTCCTTTGTCGCCATTGTCATGATTCCCTTTACCCAGCCGCAGGTAGTCACGCGAATCATCATCATGAAAAATCATAGGTCGCTGTTCAGAATGGCCATCGGTCTTGGGGTTTTTGCGCTCATCATTATTTTCGCGACCTTGTGTATCGGTATGTACGGGGCGGTAAAATATCCCGATTTGAGTACCGCTGATTTTATCAGCCAGGCGTTGATTGCCGATCAATCAAACCTTGTGGCCGCTTTTGCGATATTGGGTCTTGTTGCCGCGGCAATTTCCACTTCTGATTCCCAGATTTTTGCCTTGGGCGGGGAGCTTCGATCCCTTCTGACCGGTGAGGACCGCAAAATGCTGAAAATCACCCGAATCGCCATAGTATTTTTTGCCATCGTAGTATTTATTTTTTCCCTGTTGACCTCCGACGAATTGGTTATGCTCGCACGTACCAGTTTTGCAGGTACCGCATTAATGGCCCCCATGATATTCACGGCCATTTTTTCGGAAAGGAAACTGAAAATGTACATTCCGATCTGCACTGCCATAGCCATGTTGCTGTTTATCGGTTCGATGTTGGAAGTTGTGCCCAATACTATACTAGGTCTTCGGATGGATTTACTTCTGATTATCGTACTTACCTTGATAAGCCTGCTTTTGAATTATTTTGGTCATCAAAAAAAATCGGTAAACCCCATAGGATGATATCAGCCTTTTCAAATACGTACACGCTTATTAAACGCTACCACCTTTTTGGTATTTTCACCATTTTTACTTTGGTATTGGCGGTCGGATGCCAAGAAAAAGAAGAGGTTCCGACGAATGTTTCCATCGATGAGATTGCGGGTAACGAAAAAGTAAAAAAATACATGGAGGCCTTTGAGGGTCGGGGCGTTATTTCAGATAGCTCAGTGACGATATCGGCGGAAAAGGCCCTGGACAAATTTACCTTTTCCAGAGATCTTGAAATGGATTTGGTCCTCTCCGAGCCACGTATCCATCAGCCCTTGGATATCAGCTTTGATCATCGGGGACGCATGTGGGTCGTACAGTACAATCAGTATCCGTACCCGAAAGGGATAAAAATAGTGGATATTGACAACCATCTCCGCGCGGTTTTTGACAAGGTCCCGAAGCCTCCGGGCGAGGGTGTAAAAGGAGCGGACAAGATTACCATCTTCGAGGATACCAACAGTGACGGAATCTACGATAAGTCTACGGATGCCATTACCGGACTGAACATTACTACGGGCGTGACCTTAGGACGAAAAAAAATTTGGGTCCTGACACCGCCCTATCTCGTGGCCTATCCCGATAATGATGGCGATGGGCTTCCGGATGGTACCCCTGAAGTACATCTAGATGGTTTCGGACTAGAGGATACACATGCCGTAGCTAACAATCTCCGTTGGGGCCCTGATGGATGGCTCTATGGCGCACAGGGCAGTACCTCTACCGCTACCATTAATTCCAAGGTCTCAAAAAATGTACATTTCAAGGGACAGGCCATTTGGCGCTATCACCCCGAAACAAAGGTTTTCGAGATTTTTGGGGAAGGCGGGGGAAATACCTTCGATGTGGAAATCGATGCCAAGGGAAGAGTGTATTCGGGAGATAACGGACATGCTAGAGGCTATTTCTACAAGCAAGGGGGATATTACTCGAAAAACTGGGGCAAACACGGAGCATTGACCAATCCGTATGCCTTTGGATATTTACCGGGGATGGCCCTCAAGGGTGAAAAAATACGGTTTACCCATGCATGGATCAAATACGAAGGAGACGGTCTACCGAAAAAGTATTACGATAAGATTGTAGCCATCAATCCGTTGCACAATTATGTACAGCTTACCCGATTAGAACCAGCGGGCTCCACTTTTTCAAACGTCGATGAAGAAAAAATCCTCGAGACCGAAGACCGTTGGTTCCGGCCGGTGGATATAAAAGTGGGTCCCGATGGGGGAATCTATATTGCCGACTGGAATGACAGCCGTTTATCGCACGTTGATCCCATGGACACTTGGAACAAAACTACCGGCCGTATCTATCGTTTGCGGGGCAAGGATTCGGCCAAACTCCCCGCCTTTGACCTAAGTAAAGACAGCAATCAAGAGCTGGTCGAAGTATTGAAAAACAAGAACAAATGGTTTCGCCAACAAGCTTTGATACAATTCGGTAATCGGAAGGATGCCTCTATAGTTCCCGAATTGTTAAAATTACTCAAATCCGATGATGGCCAGACCGCTCTGGAAGCGCTTTGGGCCATCAATCTGAGCGGCGGGTTTACGGATGTGGTTGCAACCTCGGCCATTCAAAGTCCGGATCCCTATGTACGGTTGTGGGCCGTTCGACTGATCGGTGACGACCGCGAACCTTCCTCTGAAATCTCAAAAAAACTCGTTGCCCTTGCATCCTCCGAAAAAAATCTGGAAGTTCTGGGGCAATTGGCCTCCACAGCAAAACGCTTGCCCGGTAAGCATGCCATTCCGATTATAGAAAGCTTGCTGAACAACGACGCCATAGGAACGGATACGGAAATCCGAATGTTTATATGGTGGGCCGTGGAAGCCAAAGCGGAAACCGACAGAAAAATGCTACTGGCACTTTTTAAAAACAAATCGCTGTGGGACAGGCCCATCGTAAAAGAAGTGATCTTAGAACGCTTGATGCAACGCTACATGCTGCCCGGGGGGAATCAAAATTATGCAGCTGGGGCAACACTCCTTGACCTTGTACCCTCCGAAGAACACGCCAAGATTCTCATAACGGGACTTCAGGAAGGCCTGAGAGGACGAGATATATCGGGGCTTCCGGAAGAACTTACAGCGGAAATGCAAAAATACGAGGGTAAATTCGGAAGCGGAAAATTAAACTTGGCCATACGCCAAAATCGTTCGGAGGCCATTAAAAAAGCGCTGGGAATTATAGCAGATACCAATTCTGATCGCTCCGAACGCCTTGCCTATGTTCAAGCGTTTGGCGAAACCAATCGCCCTCAGGCCGTGCCCGTACTATTGAATACGGCAGTGAACGACAATGAGGCCGTTAGCGTCCGAATGGCATCCTTGCAATCGCTGCGTGGTTACGAAATCGATTCCATAGGTAGTTTTTTGGCAGGGCGCTACCAATTCAACTTACGGTCGAATCTTGATATGCGCAGTGCTGCTTTGCAACTATTTTCAAGCCGAGCGAATTGGGCCTCCGACTTTTTAAGTAAAGTGGAAGAGACCAAAGAGGTAAATAAAAGCGAGGTACCGTTGGCCGTTATCCGTCAATTCAAACTCCTTGAAGATAACGATGTCAATGCTACCGTAGAAAGAATATGGCCCGATGTCAGATTGGTTTCATCCGAAGAAAAAAATAACGCATTGTCCGCTATCAAAAAAGCCCTAGTATCGGGATCCGGAAATACTGCGAACGGTAAGTCCATTTACCAAAACCTGTGTGCCAGTTGTCATATATTGAAGGGTGAAGGGGCATCCGTTGGCCCAGACCTTACAGGATACGATAGAAATGACATTAGCACCTTTGCGCTGAACATTGTCGACCCGAACGCCGATATCCGGGAAGGGTATGTCATGTACCGGATCCAAAAAAAAGACGGACAGGTCATTGCCGGAATCCTCACCGATCGGGAGGGCGGTACGGTTACTGTCAAACCCATAGGAGGCGATGAAATCATCCTTTCAACGAACGAAATCGAAGAAATGGTCGCCCAAAAAACGTCCATCATGCCCGAAAGGCTAACGGAAAACCTGTCAGATCAAGAATTACGTGACCTTTTTGCTTATATTCAGGGATAATATATAGGGTCAAGAATGTCAAAAGTCCATCCAATTTAAAGAAATTGACTTGGCCTATTTAAAACCGAAGCTGCTTTGAAAAAAAATACCTGTTTGTTTTACCTTTTGTCCGCTATGGCTTTTTTGATTCTATCGGGATGCGGTTTCGGTGATAAAAAGGAAGAAACGGCAAAGGTCCTAGAAGTTAAAAATGAGTATTCCGTCGATGAGCTCTCGATACAGCTAGGCTTACGATTGTTCAATGAAAACTGCGCCAGTTGTCATAGTTTCAAGGAAAATGAAATCGGGCCCAACCTTGCGGGAATTACCTCCGAGGTAGACAAAGCCTGGTTGGTAGCCTTCATTAAAGATCCTGCCGCGGTAATAAAAAGTGGGGATGAAAGAGCTGTAAAAACCTTTGAAAAGTACAAGCTGTACATGCCCGCTTTCCCCATGCTCGAAGACAAAGAAATCGAAGGTCTTTTAGGATTTATCCACAAGTTTTCCAATGCTGAAAAAAGAACGGTCAACAATCGCCCGGGAGGACTTCTCAATCCTATTCCGGAAAAAATTCCCCTATCGGACCTTACCTTAGTGATCGAAGAATGGCTAACCGTTCCGGCAAGTTCGGAAAACTCCCCTTTGGCACGTATCAATAAATTGTCTGCCATTGAAACACAGCAGGGAGAACGATTGTTCATCGTCGATCTACGTGGAAAATTATATGAAATAAAAGAAAACAAGACCCATGTCTATTTCAATCTACAAGCTGAAAAATCCACTTTTATAGATAATCCGGGGTGGGGTACCGGTTTTGGGAGTTTTGCCTTTCATCCCAATTTCGAAAAAAACGGATTGTTGTATACGACGCACACCGAGCCTCCGAAAACCGCTCCTGCTGATTTTGCCATCAACGACAGTATAGAAACCAAGTTGCAGTGGATATTGACGGAATGGAAGACCGATACTCCTAAATCAGATACCTTCTCGGGAAAGCCCCGAGAGTTGTTACGTGCCGATATGCATGGTGGTGCCCATGGTTTCCAGGAAATTACGTTCAATCCGTTGGCAAAATCCGGAGCACCTGATTACGGAATGTTGTATTTGGGAATCGGCGATGGTAGCGCAGGACTGGGAGACTATTCTTATTTATGTGATAGCAACAGATATATTTGGGGGAGTGTTGTACGAATCAATCCTTCTGGCAACAATAGTGTTAATGGCAATTATGGCATACCAAAAGATAATCCGTTCGTGAACGATCCCGATGCGCTTGGGGAAATCTGGTGTAGAGGATTCAGGAATGCGCATCGAATTTCTTGGGACGAGACAGGTTCGGGAAAAATGTTGATTTCGAATATCGGGCAACATAGTGTGGAAGAAGTTAATATTGGAAAAGCCGGAGCCGACTATGGATGGCCCTTCAGGGAGGGTACTTTTTTGTTCGATAAGAATGCCAATACGGAATTGGTATATCCGCTCCCCCCTGATGATTCTGCCTATACATATCCGGTCATTCAGTACGATCACGATGAAGGCAATGCGGTATCTGGCGGTTTTGTGTATGCGGGATTCAAGGTTCCAGAATTAAAAAATAAATATGTTTTTGGAGATATTCCACGCGGCACCCTATTTTATTCCGAAATGTCCGAAGTTATAGAGGGAAAACAGGCAGCCATATACCGGCTAAATCTGGAAATCAATGGGAAACCAACAAGCCTTCAATCAATCTCCCCGGACGAACGGGTCAATCTCCGCTTTGGAACCGACAGCTCTGGCGAGCTATACATTTTCACAAAGAGCAACGGAAAAGTGTACAAAGTGATCGGCTGCAAAGATGCGGTGCTGTAATATAACGAAAGACGTGCAGTGGGCTAGGCCAATAGCCTTCGAAAAAAGTCACGCACTGTAATTATGCTCAACTAGAGACAATTTAGAAAACAGTCTCTTAGACCTCGGCCCATAGTCGTTGCAATTTGGTCAAATCGTTTTTCATGGCCTTGTAAACGGTTTCCGGGGACACCTTGATGTCCCTGTCTCCATGCTCGGCACCCCCCAGATCGTATTCAGCGTGCAAGCTGGCAGGCACATGAATACCGTATTTTTTCAAAAGCCCGAAATACTTTTTGAAATCCACCATGCCCTCTCCAATGGGTACGTTGACGACCTTCCATTGTCCATTTTCATTTTTCCATATAAAGTCCTTTAGGGCAATGGTCTTTATGTTTTGCTGGATAAGGCGTAGGCTGTTCTCCCAAGACATGCCGCCCTCAACAACAGCATGACGAATATCGAATTGGGCACCGAAATATTCCGGATCTACAGAAGCGAGCATCCGCTTTACTTCCCAGATAGAGGCGCCGATACCGGTGCCGGAATGGTTCTGATAGCAGCCTACAAGACCGAGCTTTTTATTCAATTGGCCGAGCCCTTTCAAGTCTTCGCCGTAATTTTCCAGTGCCGCTTCCATACTCCCTTCTTTTGGATATTTATAATAACTGCAACGATAGAACCGCATGCCGTTCGCGGCCGCCGTTTGCAAGACTTCGATATCCGTTGGTTCGTCGGCACGCTTGACGGCCGTGGTCATAAGCCTGCATTCGGAACCTCCTTTCTTGATGTCTTCTAGGGCTTTCGGCAAATCCGAGACCACCCGCTCCGGCAGTACATGGCCCTTCGGACGAACGGTTAGGTCGAGCCCATCGAACCCCATTTCGGCAGCTTGTTCGGCAGCGGTCCTGCAATCCAAAAACTGAAGGTGTTTCGAAAAGATATGAATAGATAGTTGATCCTTTTTCATAGGATGGCCGAAAGCGGAAACAGGCATAGTTCGCATAAAAGGAACAGCCATTGCCGAAAGAGCGGTTTTCTTTAAAAACTCCCTTCTTTTGGTATCCGGGGCATTGAGGGTGTTTTTAATTTCTGACATTTACAATCGTATTTTTAATAGGAAAAATAATCGATTCTTCAGGATAAACCAAATATTGTATATTCGTTTACCGTTCGATTTTGAAAAATGGAATCCCGATTATTTTGAACGGCTCCACAATTATATAAAGACCGCGCTTCCTAAGCCATTATGGTAGAAATGACTTTTTTTTGTGCTACCTACGATCACGAATCAGGGTCTGCCGGCCGTGCGGATTCCACCTATTTGAAACAAGCCTGGTCGTTTATGTTAAACGGAGGGGCTATTTTAATAATCTGGATTATTCCTTTTATATGGGAAAGGAAGATGGTACGGGGCCGAACGATTCACTCGGCGGGGGCAGTACCGAACTCCGCAAACAACTTAAATATTAAGGATGTTTTTGGAGGGATTCAATTTATAAAGATGCAACCTGCGGCCCATTTGATGTCATTTGCACCGGGATTGGAATACTATTGCCTTGCCGATATCGGCAAGGAATACGCCCTTTATTTCGATGGAAGGAACCAAGGTTACGCATTGATAGATATAGCTCAGGTCAATTATGAAGTCCGTGTTTTTTTCCCGTTCCGGGGAACTTTTACAGACGTACCCCCTGAAGGCCTCGGGCGCGGAAACCCGCATTACGATGCCACCATTGGTTCGTACCGCGGTTTCCGTTGTGCAGCAATGAAATGCGGGTCGATGTCACCGCACTCAACAGTAAGTTAAGTCTATTTTTTTGACTTAAATTTACTGTTATGATGACACCTAAGAAATACACATATGAAGAAGCAAAACAAAAATAATGGTGATACTTGCAGAAGAACCTTTATCAAACAATCAACTTTGGC
This sequence comes from Pricia sp., assembly GCA_024635875.1. GTDB lineage: Bacteria > Bacteroidota > Bacteroidia > Flavobacteriales > Flavobacteriaceae > Pricia. The sequence goes on along the minus strand of JAGXIC010000119.1, from coordinate 9,921 downwards.
TAGTTTAGGTTTTATGGCCTTTACGCAACACGCATTACGTGCGAAGGATGCGTCGGGATTTTCAGAAAACGCCAGCTACGACCTCAAACTTATCCCTGATAATAATGGATATTTAGATCTGCCCGAGGGATTTTCCTATAAAATCATATCAAAAGCGGGCGAAAAAATGAACGATGGGTTCCTCGTTCCCGGTAGACCGGACGCCATGGGGGCTTTTCAAGGCAACACCAAAAACCGTGTTATTTTGGTCAGGAACCATGAAAACAATCCTGAACCCTTAGTCGATAGTCCGTTCGGGAAAGAAAATGAATTACTGACCCAAATAGATTCGGCTTTACTATACGATGCCGGTAAAATGCAAAAGCCAAGTCTTGGCGGCACCACCACGCTGGTATTTAACGAGCGTAAACAAGAAGTCGAAAAGCAACACCTCAGTTTAGTGGGTACCAACCGCAATTGTGCAGGCGGTATAACGCCATGGGGTACTTGGCTCACCTGTGAAGAAGATGTCACTAGCGCTGAGGGTAGCGTTGAAAAAGATCATGGTTTTGTATTCGAAGTATCCGCTCTCGAGCAGGGAATTGCTAGTCCTATTCCTATTACGGGCATGGGGCGGTTCAATCATGAGGCGGTAGCCGTAGATCCGAACAGCGGTATCGTTTACGAGACGGAAGACCGTCACGACGGACTCATCTATCGGTACATTCCGAATGTCAAGGAAAAATTATTGGAGGGAGGCCGCTTACAGGTATTGGCCCTCAAAAACCGTCATAGTCTTGACACCCGCAACTGGGACGGACCGCTATTGCCCCTTAATGAACCCATGGAAGTGGAATGGTTGGACATCGACGACGTACTTTCGCCCAAAGACGACCTCAGAATTCGGGGTTTCGAAATGGGAGCGGCAAGATTCGCCCGAGGCGAGGGCATGTGGTATGGCGAGAACGAAATTTATTTTGTGTGTACCAATGGGGGACCTAATAAACATGGCCAGATATTTAGGTATAGAATTTCCTCTGACGAAGGCAACGAAAATACTGGTTCGGCCCCTGCCACGTTAGAACTTTTTGCCGAGTCTATGGACAAGAACGTGCTACATATGTGCGATAACCTGACCATTGCCCCTTGGGGCGATCTGATGCTCTGTGAAGACAATGGCGAGCTAAACCATTTAAGGGGAATCAAACCCGATGGAACGACGTACACTTTCGCTACTAACATTAGTTCTACATCTGAAATGGCCGGGGCGGTATTTTCGCCTTCGGGAAAGACCCTTTTTGTGAACCTTCAGGAGAATGGGGATACCATTGCCATTACCGGGCCTTGGAAAAACTTATCCTGAAGTTTGATGTGCGTTTGATCGTATTCGCACGATTACGGGCCATCTCATGCATCAAAGCTTAAAATTATAAATCCATCAACCTACGCCCCCATAAATCGCTTACCTTCACAGAAACAGAACATCATGCAGACCATCTTAGGGGCCGGCGGTGCCATTGGCATCGAACTGGCCAAAGCGCTCAAAGAATATACTACCGACATCAGACTGGTAAGCCGTAATCCCAAAAAAGTAAACGAGACCGATACCTTGTTATCCGCAGATCTGCTGCATGCCGATGATGTCAAAAAAGCGGTACAAGGTTCTTCCGTAGTATATGTTACCGTAGGATTTCCGTATACTCTAAAAGTCTGGCAGAACAGTTGGCCGAAGTTTATAGAAACGGTCATCGCTGCCTGTAAGGAATACGACTGCAAATTGGTATTCTTCGATAACATGTATATGTACGATAAAGACCATTTGGATGGAATGGACGAAGCGACCCCTATAAATCCCCCAAGTGAAAAAGGGAAGGTACGCGCCAAAATCGCACAAAGACTTTTGGACGAAGTAAAAGCAGGAAACCTCACCGCCCTGATTGCCCGTTCAGCGGATTTTTACGGGCCGAACATTGCCAACACCAGTATGCTCAACGAAACGGTAACCAAGAATCTCGCCAAGGGTAAAAAGGCCAATTGGATGGGGGCCACAGACCGAAAACATTCCTTTACCTACACGCCCGATGCCGGAAAGGCGACCGCACTTCTGGGAAACACGCCGGATGCCTACAACCAGGTCTGGCATCTGCCCACAGCCTCCGACCCGTATACCGGCAAGGAATGGGTCGAACATATCGCCAAGGCGTTTGGAACAAAACCGAAAATACAGGTTGCCCCAAAATGGATGATTCACCTCATTGGTCTCTTTGTACCCGTCATGAAAGAAATGCCCGAAATGCTTTACCAATATGATCGGGATTATGTGTTTGACAGCAGTAAATTTGAAAAGCGGTTCGGTATGGCACCGACTCCGTACGATGAGGGTATCAAGGAAATGATAGCTTCGGACTATCCGTGAACAACGGAACGGTAAATTTTGAAGACCTGCAACGAATGTCCTTCGTACTGCCTTGAGATACCCTGTTGCACGTTGAGGGCACTAAACGGATTGTACCTTCAATGATTTTAATACGGGTTAAAAACCTTAATACAGGGCTTTTCTTATTTTACCTAGTAATTCAGGTACTTGGGTATAGGCATCGAATTCCTCTTCCTTACCTCGTATCGGTAAGGCTTCGATAGGTACATAGCCCCGATAGTTCGATGCCCTAATAATGGATACTAATTTCTCCATATCGATGGGTCCGCCCCTGCGATCACTCAGCAACGATTTTATTTGCCAATTCACGGCCTTGGGGGTGACGCGTTCTATATCCGAATAGGGGTCATCTGTCAAAAAATAACCCGTATCAACGATGGCACCCAACCAATCCGATGATACCATATCAAGAACTTTCAGAACCTCATCGGCACTTTTGAGCATCCCGCCATGGTTTTGTACGCCAATCAATACCCCGAACTTCTCGCCATGGACCGCACATTCGCCAAGGGCATCCACCATCCAGACGGCAGTTTCATCCCAACTATAGTCTTTGGACCGTTGGCCTGCAAAAACCCTTAAAACAGGAGCGCCCATTTCTGCCGCAGCCTCTATCCACCGTTTCGCCAGTTCAAGGTCTGCACGGCGCTCTTCTTTATTTGGATTTGCAAAATCATTTCGAATTCCAGTGCCACTGATATCAAGGCCCAACTGGAAAGCCCTGCGTTTGAAATCGTTCAGGAACTTGGTTTTCGGCACTTCCGGATATCCCGGAAAAAAATATCCAGTAGGGTCAACGGCGTCGAAATCGAGTTTGGCGCACTCCTCCAAGAGGTCGAAAAGACTCATCCCACCTGATTCCCCGTTCATATGTTTATAGAGCGGAATATTGTAGGACCAGGCATTCAGACTAAGTTTTATTTTTGAGGTTGTTTTGCCTGCCATACTATCTTCTGTTCTATCATGGGTAATGGACCATGAGCTGGTACCAAAACCCAAACAAAGAGGTGCCAACGCTGCCTTTTTTAAAAAATTTCGACGATTTTTTATTTTCATAATTGAATTGTTTTTTAACTAATGCTAACCGTTCGGCCCTAATTTCTTAGCATATCGCTTTACGTTTTTACAGCGCACAAAGCAACCGTCGGCAGGCGGGGCAAACAACAGATTAAATTAAAGTCCTTGTCCTGCGATGGATTCTCACTCAGGGTAACAAATTAAAATTCCCGAATTACAAAGGTTTTAAAAATACCCTTCTGATTTTGGAAACCGTATTGGCATATTCTTCCATGCCGCTCATAGCCTTCCAGTCGGGATGATCGCTAAATTTCTTCCAGTTAGCATCCCGCTCCTCCATATCCTTGAAGTTGATCATGTAGGTTAAACAAGGTCTATATGGTCCAATGATCATATCCCCAAAAAATACGGGGTGGAGGCCTGTTTCCAAAAATATATCGATTTCTCCCTCATTGAACATCTTGATTTTGCGTCGGACGGCATCCTCGCTGTATCCCTCATAGGTTCTTAGTTCGAACAGGGAGGCCCCAGCGATTGGATCCATCATTTTGGGCATGCCGTCGAAAGCCAATAAAAGGGATGAGGTAAACCGGTTGTAAAGGGTTTGATCCGGGGTTAGTTCGTTATAATCGGCGGCTGCGGTTTTATAGTCAGCATCATTTTGCAGATTTTGAGCCTTTAAAAAAGCTTCACCATTGGGATATCCAATGATAACCCATAGTTGGGTCGGATCTGAATTTCCCAATTCGCCCAAAACCATAAAGTGGTTCGCTCCCAGACTTTTCAGGGAGGGACCGAGCACTTGATTCAAATAATCTTTGAGCAATTGTTGCTTGCTACCGAACTTTACCTCATAGGTCCTGATTTCATACAGTTCCTTTTCTCCTTCCGTTTCTAAAGCGGAAGGGTTGGCCATGGTGGTCATTGGTAAAGCTCCTGCTGCCATAGCGGCATACATAAATTTTCGTCTTTTCATCTTTAACTTATTTTTCGATTCCCTTGCCAGTAGCGGCATAATATATTCCTCCATATAAATGATCTAAAAACCATTGGTTTTCATACACCTTTTCGATATGGCCCAAAGCTGTGTAGAACGACCGTCCTCCATCGAATTCGTGATACCAAGAAATAGGATGCGTACCTGTGCCTACGCCTACTCGGTCAATGGTAAGGTTTCCATCTTTATCCGCATCCCTATTTTTCCAAGTCACTTTGGGGTCATAGGACGTCTCATCTACCAAAATCAGGTTGTTCAGGCCCTCTATCTTATCGGGACCGAATTCATACCATTCATCCGTCCATAAAAGGGTGTCGGGGAAATGCTCCAGCCCTGGAAAATTATGATCGATGATCTTTAGTTTTGCCGTCTGCTGTGCCGGGTGGATATGGAACATCCTCCCTACGAGTTTGGTATACCATTCCCAGTCATATTCAGTGTCGGAAGCGGCATGAATACCTACATATCCCTTTCCCGAACGAATGTAATTTTCGAAGGCGGCCTGTTCGTCGTCATCAAAAATATCGGCGGTAGTACTCAGAAAAATTACGGCATCCATCCCCTTGAGTCCTTCTTCCGTAATTTTTATCGCATCTTGCTGTCGTACCACCTCGAAGTTATGAGTGGCCGCCAGTTCATTTATGGCTATAATACCATTGTCTATGGATTCATGGTGCCAACCCGCCGTTTCGGTTATCAAAAGGACTTTGAACTGTTTTTGCGCTACTAGTTGATTCGTCAATAGGAAGCAAATCGAAACTAGGGCCATGGTTTTCAAAAATCTTTTACTTGTTTTCATTTTCTAAATAGGTATTTGGATTACTTAAAATTCTACCTCTTCGAATTGGTTGCAAAAGCAATAGGTTTGCTGTAGGACGACCAATTCATGAAGGTATGGAATTTACCATCAATCCCGCAAACGAAAAAAGGAAAGTGAGAGCCTAAATGTATTTGACCAGATTCAAAAGGAAATCCCTGTGCCGTTTCGCAAGGGAACTGTATTCACGTTGCATTTAAAAATTCATTACCTTTAAAGTAATTCTTCCCCCTTCCCCCATAAGATTCCCCCTGCAGTATTTCAATTTTTGTCATTGTGCGTAATCACTATTGACTAAATCACTTAATCTTCATCCCATGAAAACAAAAGTAAGTCTGGCCGTCCTCGCCCTGTTGCTGCTATCGGCAATCTATGTGACGATCTCAAAACCTGAAAATCATGCCGATAGTTTTCAAAAGGCAGGTATGAACCCCATGCAATGTACCGTTGCCAAATTCCTATTGAGCAATGTGGATACCACCCAACAGATCGCTCCCCTATTTGAAAATTTAGGGAACCTGCATGTGCCCATCAGTACAAACAATGAACAGGCACAAAAATTCTTTGATCAAGGGATACGGCTAAGCTATGCCTTTAACCATGCCGAGGCACATCGCTCATTTATGGAAGCATCACGACTCGACCCCAATTCGGCCATGACTTTTTGGGGGCAGGCCTATGCGCTAGGACCGAACATCAACGACGCTTTCCCCGACGATGAACGGAAACAAAAAGCGAACGAAGCCCTCGGCAGGGCAAAAAAATTAGCATCCAAGGCAAGTCCGAAAGAGCAAGCCTTGATCGAGGCACTGGCCTCAAGATGTAGCGAGGATCTGACGAAGGATATTGCCGAATTAAATAAGGCCTATTTGCAAGCGATGACCCAGGTCGTATCGAAATTTCCGGAAGATGCCAACATTCAAACGATGTACGCGGAATCGGTCATGAACACCATGCCCTGGAACTATTGGGACAATGAAGACAACCCCGCGCCCAATACTTTAAAGGGGAAAGCTGCATTGGAAAAGGCCATGCAACTCGATCCGAATCATCCGGGCGCACATCATTATTATATTCACATGATGGAGCTTCCCAAACCAGACCTAGCCGTGCCGAGTGCAGATAAGCTAGGTGCCTTAATGCCGGCCGCCGGGCATATCGTACATATGCCGGGACATATCTATATTCGTGTCGGGCGCTATCGAGATGCGGTAAAAGCGAATCAGGACGCCATTTTGGCCGATGAGGATTATATCTCGCAATGCTATGCGCAAGGGATGTACCCCTTAGCCTATTATCCGCATAACCTTCATTTTCTTTGGTCGGCCGCCAGTTTATTGGGCGATAGCGAAACGGCGATAGATGCCGCCAAAAAAACCGCTGAAAAAGTACCGGCGGGCGAACTGGCAACCCTACCCTTCTTGCAAGATTTTGCCTCCACGCCCCTTTTGGCCTATACTCGATTTGGCCAATGGAACGAGATATTGACCGTACCCTATCAGGGAGATGCGTATAAACACCTCAAACTGGTTTGGCACTATGCACGAGGTATCGCTTTTCTTCGGAAGGATAATTTAAAGGAGGCTAAGGAAGAATTGGAAGCACTGGAGGCCATGAAAGATGATCCCGAACTCGAGGAACTGATCGCGAACTATACCAATGCCAGTTCAAATATCGCCAAAGTAGCCTATGCCGTGCTATCGGGGGAAGTCGCCGCCGCCGAGGGCGATTTAACCCAGGCCATCGACCAGCTGCGGGAAGCCGTTGTCTTCGAAGAGCAATTAATTTATAGTGAACCCGCGCCATGGCACATCCCTGCAAGACAATCTTTGGGCGCGGTCTTGTTAAAAGCCAAGAAATACGCGGAAGCGGAAAAAGTCTATAAAGAAGATTTGGAGGCGCTCCGTCAAAACGGATGGTCTTTGATGGGACTATATCAAAGCTTGAAGGCACAGAATAAAACTGAAGAAGCAAAGGCCATTAAAGACGAATTTGACAAGGCTTGGAAGGATGCCGACATTGAGATATCCACATCGGTATTGTAATAGGGATTAATTTCATTGGAAAATAAGGGGGATTTCGAAAGAATTGGGTACATTGAAACTTAATTTCGAATTCAAAAAATAAATACGTATCAAAATGAAAAATACCTTCCTTTTTATCGCCGTCTTTTTATTTAGCGCCTCCATGACATGGGCAAACCCTACACCACCAGCAACAACGGAAAACGCGTTTTTAGGCACATGGACCCTCGATGTCGAAGGCGGCGGGGTCGGTTGGCTAAACGTACATGACGAACAAGGTTTTTTGGATGCCGAATTATTGTGGATCGGCGGAAGCGTACTTCCCGTATCGAATGTTTATTTGGCCGACGACGATACGCTGGTCGTTACGCGCACTAACGAAGTGACCAAAACCGAAGACGGGGCGGCCAACGAACGCAAACATATTCGCACCTATACCCTACGGATTAAAAAGTCGGGTGACCAATTACAGGGCACCATGACCGGCCCTTCTTGGGGAGGCTCCGGAGAAATGATCGATACCTTTACCGGAAAACGCATGCCCCCGATGCCCGATAAACCTGATATGTCACAAATAAAATATGGAAAGCCCATCGCCCTTTTTAACGGTAAGAATTTGGACGGTTGGAAACTCATCGATCCGGAAAAAGAGAATGGTTTTAAGGTCGTCGACAGTGAATTAGTGAACGATCCCGTGCAACCCAAAGAGGGGGAACATGTATCTTACGGAAACATACGTACCGAACAGGAGTTCAAAGACTTTAACCTAAAATTGGAAGTAAACGTACCCGAAGGCAACAACAGCGGTGTCTATCTCCGTGGCCTGTACGAAATTCAGGTGGTGGACTCTTATGGCGCAGCACTTGATTCCCACAACATGGGTGCGCTCTACAGCCGCATCACCCCCAGCGTGGCCGCCGAAAAACCCGCCGGCGAATGGCAGAGTATGGACATTACCTTATACGACCGCCACTTGACCGTCATCTTTAACGGCAAAAAAATCATTGACAATCAGCCCGTACACGGCCCCACCGGCGGGGCGATCAGCTCTGATGTGACCGCTCCCGGTCCGATTTACTTACAGGGCGATCATGGCAATGTGGCGTATCGCGATATTGTGTTGACACCAGTGTTGTAGCTAACCATTAATAGCCATAAAACTGAAATATGACCCTTAAAGTTTTAGGGCTTTTTTTATTGAATTTTCGGTTTTGATTTATCTTAGGGCACCACTTTTCATGCTAATTTTCTTAGGCGCTGTGCACATAATAAGAATATGACCAACGATTATATTCAATTGTTGGCGTTAATTTGAAACAACCGGAATGAAAATTTGTGTAGCACAGACAAAATCGGAAAAAGGAAATATCCGGAACAATATCAAAAACCATAAAAAATGGATAGAAATTGCTGTTTCCAAAAGTGCGGATTTAATAGTGTTTCCAGAATTATCCCTGACAGGCTATGAACCAGAGCTAGCGAAAGAATTAGCGACCGAACAAAACGATACGGGATTGGACGGATTTCAAGAAGTTAGCGACCTGAACAAGATTGTAATCGGCGTTGGTTTGCCGACCAAATCGGAATCTGGGATTTTAATAAGTATCGTCATTTTCCAACCGAACCGACCAAGGCAAACTTATTCAAAACAAAAACTGCATTCGGACGAAAAACCATATTTCATTGAAGGGTGCGAGCAGCATATTCTAACAATAAAGGATAAGAAGATTGCTCTAGCTATTTGTTACGAATCATTACAGCCCGAGCATTCCAAAAACGTAAAAGAGATGGGAGCGGAATTATATATTGCGAGCGTAGCGAAGTCTCAAGATGGAATTGAGAAAGCAGCATCTCATTTTTCGAAAATTGCCAATAAATATTCAATGCCAGTTTTAATGTCCAACTGTATCGGGTGCTGCGACAACTTTGAAAGTGTGGGGCAGTCATCAGTTTGGGACGAATATGGTGTTTTAATAGGGAAACTTGACGGGAAAATTGAAGGCATTTTAATTTATGATACGGAGTTAAACAAAACAAATTAAAAAAGGAAAACTAACGCCAACAAAAGTAACCGTTGAACAAGCCTATAATTACCGGAAAACCGAACCCATATAGGCTCTTTAAAGGACTTTTTCCTTTCATGTCCGGCTATACAAAACGATTTTTCGCTGCGTTGCAAAAGCCCGGGACAGGTCCTGAAGGAGACTTTTCACCAATGCTGCCAAAGCAAGTATACCTACCCCGCTTTTCGCTCGTTTTTGCTCGAATTTCAGTTATTTTTCAGGTTGTAGGCAATGGCCGATATGTGCATAACCTTGTTCGCCCGTTTCAAGCCAATGGTGTTGATCTTGCGCAGGCCCATGAACTGGGTGAGGGTACCGAAAACGGGCCCTACCGTGCTCTGCCGCTTGCCCTTCATGTAGCGGCCCTCCCGGCTTTCCACCCTTTTTTATGTTTCGTTCGTACTCGGCGCGATAGTACGTTACCGAGAACTGTTTCTCGTTCACCTTTCCCAAACAGCCCGACCTGAGCGGACAGCCCTTGCAGATCTTGCTCGATGCACGGTACGATTTCTTTTTGGTACCCGTCCGACTATCAAGGAACACTTTCCCGAAAGGTATCACCCTGCCCCGGGGGCATGGATAATGGT
>JAGXIC010000013.1 GCA_024635875.1 Pricia sp. | reverse complement strand
TCCCGTAACTGCCGCGATACGAAAAAACTCGGGAACAGGTCCAGATAGTCGCGCTTTACAACGGTGTTGGTGGTTAGGGAATTTCCTTCCGAACGGGTCTGCTCCGCGCGCAATCCCAATTGGACGTCCATTTTATCGTTCAACTTGCCGCTGAGGCTCGCGTACGCCGCATTGACCCTTTCTGTATATAAAAAATGGTTCGACAGATTGGGATCAGGTACGGACACTTCTATCCCACGGCTTAGCCTAAGATCGTTATCGTTGTGGACCTTTGCGCTTTTCAGGCCGGTTTCCATTTTCCATCCACTGCCAAAGCTGCGGTCGTAATCTATTTTGAAGGTGGTAATATCGATGTCGGTGGGCATGTTCAGATTTAGGCCTTCCAGGGGATCATCGTTTTCGGGGATGATCGTGCGGGTACGCAACGTATTGGAAAAATCGCGCTGAAAAAATCCCCGGTCCACGTCAAAGGATAGCCGATCTTGCTCCCTGAACGTATGCTGAAAATTGACGTTGAAAATGTGGTTGGAGGATAGGGACGAGATGGTTTTATCCGTATCCGCCAGTAGGAAGTTGGGGCCGGAAGGTGTTTCGCTAAATGCGCTTTCGGCGGTCCCAATTTCCCCATTGTTGGCCCAAAAGCCGGTCCAGAGGGCACCTACGGTCGTATTCTTACCAAGAAAACAATCCATGCCCACTTTTGTGTTTTGGTCCCAATCCTTAAAACGGATGTAGGTATCCTGCCGGGAAAAGGTCATATCCCCACTGCTGTCCCTAGTCGACATGGTCCGCAGGTCAAAATAATTGCCCCCACGGTTGGCGCTGTAATTGCCGAACAGATTAAGGGTCTTGTTACGGTGGTTGAGTTGAAGGCTGCCGCGTTCGCGATCGAACCGGCCCGAACCACCGCCCAGTGAAACCGTACCATTCGTGCCGATGTTGTTGTCCTTTTTCAGGCGTATATTGATAATGCCCGAATTGCCCGCGGCATCGTATTTGGCGGATGGGTTGGTGATCAGTTCGATCTGGTCGATGTTATCGCTTGACATACTTCTGAGCATGGCCACCACTTCGGGCAGTGGGAGATAGGTCTGTTTTCCATCGATTTCGACGATGACGCCGCTCTTGCCACGCAACTGGAGCATATCGTTTTGGCGGTCAACGGTCACCCCCGGTGCCTTCTCCAACACTTCCAGGGCGGTCGAGCCACTGGCGATGATGCTATTGGCCACATTGACGACCATACGGTCTATTTTTTGCTCTACAAAGGGCCGTTTTTCGGTGACCACTACCTCGTTCAATTGTTGGACGTCTTCTTCCAAGGCCAGCGTTTCCATGAGCACGGGCTGTGATGCGGAGGTAACTTTTACCGGAAAAAGAGGGGAGCTCGTGTACCCTATCATAGTCGCCGATAGCAGGTAGCTGCCCGGCCTTATATCGTAAAAAGCATAGTTTCCCAGGGTATCGGCGGCAGTGCCCTTCACCAGTGTCGAATCGATATCGCTCTGCAATAGCACGTTCGCAAAAGCCAGCGGCTTGCCGTCGCTCTCCTCCACCTTGCCCTGAATGGACTGGCCGTGCAGGTGCTGGCACAGCAAAAGGAAGTAAAGCACAGCACTTATAAAGTATCGGGAGCCGGATATGCCAGGGATATCGGTTTTACGGGCGAATCTAGAAAATGTCGCGGTTATCATCGCACATACAATTAAGGTGTATCAATTGGTGCACTTCACAACAAGGTTTCCCAATTTGTTACAAAACTATACCACGATGCTGCCTTGAACATAGTAAAAACACGACATTTTACAGGGATAACATAGTCAATAGAAACGTGATGACGGAGCTTTTTCATCTACCGTATCATTAAGTGCAAACAAATAAATAGTGCCAGAGAGTATAATAGGCGTCCCGCCTGTAAACGGGCAAAATGCCCGTTTGACAGTTCAGATTATCCGACAGGGCTTTTTGTTTGTACCTAGTGTTTTGATCTTTGTCTGATTGTGACCGGATCATAAGGTTGTGCCTGAGCGCTCACTTCCACATTTTCCGAGGCCGTGAGCAACCATCTGCCCTTCCTTTTTACAAACACCATCGTGGCCAGATCATCATTGTCCCCCCTGATGGAACCATCAGGAGCGTCAAAAGCACCGATGTGCCAAAGTAAATGGACAATCGCCACGTCCGGCTTTAAAAACCGAATGCTGAGAGATTAAAGGATTTCTTTTTTCTCGTCCAGCGTCTTAATGAGTGCTAAAAAATATGTACAGAAGTCAAGCCTTTTGTTCATAGGGTTTTTTGAGGTTTCTATACTTATCCATTTCCTTCTTGTCAATTTGTTGTCTGTCTGCAGGATATCTCACCTTAATTTAACTTTTTTTAAAGCGTCATTTAGAACATTTATTTGATTTGGATCTTTATATGACGAGTTATTAAGATTTTCTAATGCTTTGTTTATTGCAATTAGTATGGGTTTCCGTTCTATTTCTCATATGCATACAGATATTTTTCCTCAGTCCCTGAACCAGCTCTTGATGTTGGAGTTCCAAACCTCTTCCACATTATTCCAATGAAGATATCATAGTCCGGTAGTTGCTGATTAACAACATGTTGGGCATCAGTTCCTAACCCGGGATGAAATGGGTCTCCCAACGAATAAGGTCTAATAATATGCCTTTTTCTGGCGCTATTGCTGAAATAATTAAATTAATTTCGGCAATCACCTTAGGTATTATATTCCTTTCGAGGGAAACATCCCCTGGTGATGCAACAAAAACTTTAAATCGTTTTATAAGCTTGTCCATATTATTGAACTTTAATGGTTCCCCAAAATATTTCGCCCGACGGGCAAGTATTGCGGGTGGGGAATTCACTGTTTAATTTTTGCAAGATGAGTGAACATATTTACTGGTTTTCCACAATAAAATGATCTTCGGCTACCAGCTAATTAACACTAAGAACTATGGCCGCTCCAATTTCACCATTTTATAAATCTGGCCGACCTGTTTAGCTGTCGCCTCCGTCACCTTTCCATCAGGCCCTTTAACAAAATAGAAATTCATGCTTTCTATATTCAGAAACAGTTCATTTTCAGATCTCGCACCCATTTCCAGTTTCTCGTCGCCATTGAACTGGAGATAGATCTTGCCACTATCTCGGCTGATGGTCATCTTGCCGATCGGGCTTTCATAATCTCCCAACAAAGGATCGGTCTGGGCATCGCTAAGGTTGACTTCAATAACTTTCTCCATTAGCGGTGCAGTCAGGTTAAACATGCTCTTGTACCATAAAGGCGAGCCCCAAACTGTAGTTACGGTAAGCTGTAAAATAATAATAACCGCAATTCCGATCCAGGTGATCTTATGAAGCCGCCTTAAGGTGATGAAGTCATAAATCAAAACAACTGGTTCCAAAATGATTTCCCGTCACCAAGTTGCCACTGCATAAAGTTTGATTGAAATCACATACAGGATTTTCGTTTGATTTATTCTTTACAATAGCTGAATTATTGACCCCTTGTAAGTAAATTCCGATCAAACCGTTGGAGTTAATCGTATTTTTCTCCAGTGTACCCGTATGATAACCAGCTTCAACATCATAGATATATGCCCCAATGAAACTATTGTTCATGAAAGTGTTTTTTTCCATTTTGAAATTTGAGAAAATTGAAAGAATACCCGTACCATTTGAGTTAGCTACACATCCAGAGACCTCGATAGTTCCTCTAAATATGAAAAATCCAAATCCGAAATTGTTATTTGCTGTACAATTTTTGAGCGTATGATTAATTCCCTCAGACGATTCGATGACAAATCCGGCATCAGTAGTACTACCATTGGCAACACAATCTATAAATTGGTTGTCTCTATTGAGACAACCATCTTCATCTTCTTCCACACAACCGGTTAAAAAACCACGGGTAAAATTTATTGCCGTACACTTTTTTATAATGTTATTGGCTCCATCAATTCTGAATCCTGCGGATAGAAAAGAGGAAGGGTCATCGGTGTTCTTTGATATGCAGTTATCGACTTTATTATTGTTTGATAACTGATCTAAGTAAATTCCATTTATATAATAACCACCTTCATAAGCTCCGTCAACTGTACAGTTTTTTATCTCATTATTACTTGAATTTATTAACGATAAAGGAGCTTCCGCCCCAACATTGTTAGTGGCAGAGATCGTATTGTTGATCACTTTTGCATTTGTAGTGCTGTAAATAACCATTGCCACATTTATATTTATATTTTGAACGGTTATATTCTCCTCTGTAATTGTTAGTGTGCTTCCGCTGATTGTGGGAGATGAGCCTTGTCCTTGAATGGTCAGGCCAGGAACATCTATAATAACGTCCACTGGCTCAGCCACTGTTCCCGAAACAAAAATTTTCCCGCCTGGCATGGAATTATCAACCGCTAATTGTAGTGTTGGATAATCTGCCGGAACACGGATGACAGCTTTCCCTGATTTTTTTGCAAAGTCAGGATTGACAAAGCGCTTACTTCGATCGTCTATTAGTTTGTCTATTTTTTGTTTATAAACCTGTAGTTTATTATCTGTCCTGTGACGATATTTTACTCCTAAAGAACTATATTCTGAGACTTTGGCTTTGATATCGCCCAAGACATTTAAGTCCTCTTGAACTACCTCTGGGGTATTGGCATCAACATTGATTATTTCCTTTTGACAACTGCTGATTACAATGATTGTCAAAATAAACATCGCAAGAATTACTAATAAATTTTTCATGACAAAATGGTTTAGGTTGTGAATTTGTTTCCGTTTTTAAACAACTTGCCATTAATGGATAAGCATCGCAATTCCATTTACTAAAACGAAGAATGACCATCTAGTTCTTGATGGTTCCCGGCCTCAATCGACTTCACAAGTTGCTTAAAGTGATGAAATAAAGTTGCGATTTTTTTTTAGAAATTTCTTGTACATAGATTGCATAAATAGGACTGAGAGTGCATCATTAGGGCGGAGCGATTTGAGAGGATTTATTTTTTTTGATTCCCTCAGATTGAATTTTTCTCCCGCCATGCTTGCGGGGTCACACCAAACTCTTTTTTGAATACTCGGCTGAAATAGGCAGGGTCATTAAAACCGCAGTCATTGGCAATCGCGGCCAGCTTGAAATCTGAATGGAGTATCAATTCCTTAGCTTTCACCAATCGAACATAGCGTATAAAATGTGTAGCGGAAAGTCCCGTTAAAGCGGATAATTTGCGGTGCACCTGTGAATGGCTCAAAGCTACTGAGCGGCAGAGTTTCTCAACATCAAAATTGGCGTCGTCCAAGTGTGCTTCGATCTCTTTCCTTACTTTTATGACGAAGGCGTGGTCCAGACTATTGGCCAAAGGAATACTTTGATTTTGGCTGCCCACCTGCGCCTCTTTCGGAAATGCTACACCGGAAGTTGTATTTGATCTGTCCAGATCGGCTTTGACCGTTAGCATGATTATGGGAATATTGCTGGTACGCTTCTCGGTTTTTAATGTATTACATACCTCAAAACCGTCTTTGAAAGGCATCATCACATTGAGTACTATGAGGTCGGGGGTCAGGGTAAAGACCATATCCTCACACTCTTGTCCGTTTTTGGCAATTTCTATAGCGTAGTCCTCTTTCAAGCAAGATGCAATATCGGTACAAACAGCTTCATTGTCATCCGCAATCAATATAAGGGGGTTTTTACGGACACTATTAACGTCCATATCTTCCTCTGTGACCGAAAAAGATAAGGAGCCATCCCCATCTGGAATAAGGTCTTCGATACCTATATCCGATTCCAAAAAGGGAACTTCTCTAATCTGTTCCTTAAAATCCATAATCTGACTAATTGGTAATGCCACCTCAAATTCAGACCCTTGGTCCTTATAGCTTTTGACTGCGATTGTACCCTCCATCAGTTTTACCAACTCACGCGACAGTGCAAGAGCAATACCTGTACCTTCCCCATGGCGGGTATGGGAATCATCTGCCTGATAGAAGCGGTCAAAAACGTGGGGAAGGTCAGCTTCATCTATACCAATACCGGTGACTTTAATTTTAAGGATAATACGATCTTCCTTAGTGCCGGTCGAAATATAGATATTGCCTCCTTTCGGTGTGAATTTTATGGCGTTGGCTATCAAATTGGAAACTACAGCTAGGATTGAGCGTTTCATAGTAGAATAGTTTCATTTATTACAAACTTATACTAGTTCTTTACCTAAAAAATAGTAAAAAC
>JAGXIC010000118.1 GCA_024635875.1 Pricia sp. | reverse complement strand
GTATGCGCTGGACCTAGCTTATTTCCTCCATTCCTATGAAAAAGCACAGCACCGCCAGTGTAAAGATAACGATTTTCATAAAGCCGCTCAGCCCTTTTTTGGAATTGGCAAGTATCAGTAAAGAAGTTGTCGAAGCTACACGTGATTGTTTGGTTATCGGAAATATCTAAGTTCAATTATCATGTCATAAACAGGGTCATATATCAAGTTAAGTGACACGTAGCTTAAATTCAATTGGGGAATATAATCAAGGATTTGTTGTACCTATGTTGTACCCAAGAAAAACAAAAGGGTCTCCAACCTCTCGGAAACCCTATGTTTATTGGTCGGGGTGGCAGCATGCCACCTATCGTTACAAACAATTGATTTTCAGTATTTTAATCGTACTTATCTAAATCAAATCCCGATATGGACACTTAATTAAATAAATAGCTAATAATGTAGTTTTCCTGTATTATTTACGCAATAAAATTACAAAGAAATTTAATATGATGTAATGTAATTCAAATCCAACAAGACTTCTATTTTCCTGAAATAGAACTAATGCAATTAAAAGGGAAAATGTTCAGCCCCAAAATACGGTCCTATAAAACCTTCGTTTTTCGGGACTTTTTAAAAGCAAATTTCGAAAACTCATAAATATTAGGTTTTAATTCGATTTGTCCAACGCTAATTAATTTTTCGTTGTATGATTTAGCCCCATGAAATCATACGGATGAGAGTTGACTAAGTCACTAACTTTAAATTGGAGTGCTATTTATCCCCCTGTAGATAAAATTTTAAAAACATCATTGTGTTATCCAAATCAATTCCCTGTTATTATATAATGTACCTTACTGTTTTATCAAAAAAATATGAGAGTTCCCGTAATTCGTAAAAACGTAAATTTTATTCCCGATTCGAGTCGAGTCGTAGCTCGGTTTTTCAACAATGGGGAAGAACGCACCTACAATCTTGTAAAGCGTCTAATGACTCTTGACACCGCTGCCGTGACCCGAGAACTTGACCACACGCTACGGGAATTCGTTGGCCGGCACCGAAATATTTCACAAATATTCCTACGGCACTACGAAAACCATATAGGACTCATAGAACGCATGAAGTTGGATGGAAACCATTTATCGAAAGAACGCAAATTATTGATCGGTGCTTATTCCACTATGGAATATTCGATTGAATCGGCAGCTATTTTTAACCCCTCTATCATTGAGGATTTTGATCAATCCTTTTTGGCAGAAGGAGAGAAAAGGGTTATTTTATCCTTTAGAGCAACCGGTGAAGGTCATCTGTCCTCGATTGTTTTTCGAAGGGGAATCCTGGATGCAAACAATGACCTTAAGATGATGAAAGTTCGAAACCATATCGATTTACCAAAAATCGTACATAAAAAATTTTATGACAAAGGAAGGTTTGTGCAAAAGCTTCGAGAAATGAAAATTTCTAAGCAATATTCATCTATAATAATGGAAGGTTTACCAGAACATTTCGAATACCACCAATTGCGGAATTCGGTCGATAAGGTATTATCTAATGGGCTTGATACAAATAAAAAATTAGCCCTTGAGGAAATGACGTGGCTAGTAGATTCCTATTATGATGTGGAATTCAGTTTGGATTCCGATATTTCTGAGCGGGTTATTTTCCCTATCTCGCCATCCGAAAGCAAAGGTATCGAGGATGCACGGTTCGTTCGATTTCAGGATGATGATGGGACGGAAAAAATTTACGCTACCTATACCGCTTATGATGGGCATACCATAATACCCAAACTGTTGTCAACCGATAACTTTAATGCTTTTAGGATTATGCCCATGCACGGTAATGGAGCGCAGAACAAGAATTTTGCCCTTTTTCCCAAAAAAATAAAAGGTAAATATGCCGTACTTGCACGTGTTGACGGGGTAAATAATTATATTATGTATTCGGATCGGAATACGCTTTGGAACGACCCGATTAAAATTCAAGAGCCTAAATATCCTTGGGAATTTACCCAGATCGGAAATTGCGGTTCCCCACTTTGGACGGAAGATGGATGGTTGATCATTACCCATGGCGTTGGGCCCATGCGAAGATATTGCATCGGCGCATCGCTGTTCGATCTGGACGACCCCACCAAGGAAATAGGAAGACTTTCAGAACCCTTACTTTCCCCTTTGGAAGAAGAACGCGAAGGTTATGTTCCTAATGTGGTATATTCATGTGGTTCAATGATACATAACGATAGTCTGATTTTGCCTTACGCTGTTTCCGATTATTCCTCGTCCTATGCCACCGTTGATATGGCCGAGTTAATAAAGGCACTTAAGGGATAGTCCGAAATCTTCCTATAGTATCAATTCTTTATAAACTTGAACATACGCATCGGCCATGATATCAATACCAAATTTTTCAAGCGCATGTGCCCGGCAATCCTGTGGTTCTATTTCTGCCAATCTTTTAACCGCGTCGACCGCTTCATCTTGGGTATGGACGAGGTATCCCGTTTTTCCGTCACGGATTAATTCTGGCATGCTTCCCCGGTTAAAGGCGATAACGGGCGTACCGCACATCATCGCCTCGGCAACACTCAGTCCAAAGGGCTCATCAAAAGTAATCGGATGTAACAACGCCTTTGCACCGCCCAACAATCTGTTTCCTTCCTCTTGGCTGACATTTCCCAAGTACGTCACATTCTTATCATCAATTTTAGGAGCGATGTCCCTGCTGTAGTAATATTGATTTTGGATAAGGCCCGCTATTTTAATAGGATAGTCACATCTCTTAGCAATTTCTATGGCCTCCGCAGTCCCTTTTTCCGGATGGATCCTTCCGAAGAACAGCAAATAGTCTTCCTTCGTTTCCTGAAATATAAATTTGGTAGAATCGATACCGTGATAAATGGTACGATGGTAGTCCAGTTTGGGATGCCTGTCCGAATCGGAAATGGAAATGTAGGTTGAACCGTCATTATATTTTTTGTAGACCGGAATAATTTTCTCGGATGAAAACCCGTGAATGGTGGTTACCATCGGCGTTTTTATTAATCGGGAATAGGTCAGGGGCAGAAAATCGAAATGGTTGTGAACGATATCGAAATCGCCCGCCTGTTCCATTAAATTGGCTATATGTAAGCACTCCCAGACCTTGGCATCTACATTGATATCCTCGGCATATGGGGTTGCGCACACCGACCGTAGTTTACCCGAGGTTATGGAATCACCAGTTGCGAATAGCGTTACATCAAACCCTTTTTTCACGAGAGCCTCGGTAAGTACGGAGGCTACCAGTTCCCACGGCCCATAATTTTTGGGCGGTGTACGCCAAGCGATGGGCGATAGTATGGCAATTTTCATCGTAACGCAAAATCTTCAAATGCCATCCGCGCCAAAAGATAGCTTAATGTCGATTCCGCTCCTTGGTTCAGGTTTACATTGTGCAGTTCCAAGCCGTCATAACAACCTCCCGTGCGTGGATTATATATAGTTTGCTTTAACGGATTTTCCCCTAAAAACCAATTAAATGCACCGTGCATTTTTTTTTCATATCCGGAATCGGGAAATATACCATGGAAAAAGCGCAACGCCAGAATGGTATAGGCCACATCTATGGGTTGTTCGCCGCCCTTGAAGGCCTTATCCAATTTTTCATCACTTTTCAACCAGTTCTTGTTCGATATCACACGTATGGAATTACCTTTCATGATTTTGGACAATAGAAAATCGAACGCGGTTTTTGCGATCTTTCGATAGTCGCCATTAAGGGTCATCGAATAGGCCATCAGCATGGCATGTGGCAAAACGGCATTGCCGTAGGTCAGGTAGCTTTCGAACCAACTCCAATCCTCCTTGGCTTCATGTCTGTACATCTGTACCAACCGATCGGCGAACTTCGAAACAAGGTGGTTCATGCATTTGCTATCATTTGCGTGGCTATAATGGTAAAGACCCTTGATAACAAAGGCCATGCTACGAGGGGAGTGGACGTTTTCCATTTGCTTTACCGCCTCTTCAAAGACAAACCTTGCCCTATCTTCGATACCATGGTAGGCTTCTGGAAATTGATTTGCTATTGAAAGCAAGTAGCCTAAGGCCCAAATGGCCCTACCACAGGCATCCTCCAGATTTTCGGATGTGTTTTGTTCGGTGAATTGACAGTCCTTGTCCACATAGTTCAAGAACGTACCATCGTACCTGAAACAACACTGTATAAAATTGAAATAAATCTTGATGTATTTTAGATCCGAGACGTCACCTGTTAACTGATAATGTTGGCAGAATACGATTAGAGCGCGTGAGTTATCATCTAGTGTATAGCCGCTTTCGATGTTTGGGCGATTGATGATGGAAAATTGTATCATACCCACGTCCGTGGTCATCTTTTTAATGTGTTTGATATCTATTGATGGCTTACGGTATTTTAGGTGAATACCATTTCCTAGCTTCTCAAAAATTTTGGCATGGGCGATAGCGGCATTTTCCCAAGCCGAAGTCGCGGCCGTGTTCAGTCCGTTCAAGTGCAATTTATGTTGTGCATCATCGTTTTCTAGCAGGTGCAAAACCGATTGTTCCAATTGCCCGGAATCCTCAAAATCGAATATGATACCGGCTTCATTTTGCAAGACTTCAAGCGCATGAGGTATTGGCGTCGAAATTACCGGACAACCACAGCTCAAGGCATAAGAAAAGGTTCCACTAACCGCTTGAGTTGGGTCTTTTGAGGTAAACAAATATATATCGGTGAGCTGTAGATATTCCAATAGCATATCTAACGGAAGAAATTCATTTATGAATCGTACCTGATTAGCGATGCCCAAATCATGAATCTTATTCACTAAAAATTCCCGGTATATTTCCCCTTCCTCCTTGACAATGGTCGGATGGGTGCGTCCGATAATCAAAAAGACCACTTCGGGAAATTTTGCTATAATACCTGGAAGTGCAAGCAATGTGGTCTCGATACTTTTTCCCGGACCTAAAAGGCCAAAGGTGGAGAGTACCTTCTTTCCTTTTAGTCCATATTTTTCCTTAAGAAAATCCTTGTTTTCATAGAGTACCAAATGTGTACCGTGTGGAATGACCGTAATCTTATCTTCCGGTACACCATACGTTTTGATCAATATTTCCGCCGAAGTTTGAGTCATTACGATAATTGCATCGCTCAGGCAAGACATCCGCTGTACATTTTGTTTCAACTCTGGTGTCGGCCTGGGAAGAATAGTATGAAACGTAATCGCGATTGGTTTATTGAGGAACTCCAAAAACTCCAAAAATGCATTCTCGCTATCCTTGAATAAACCAAATTCGTGTTGGATTAATACCAACCCAACGTTAGGATTGGCATTGATTTGATGCGAGGCCTTTTGAAAGTCGAGTGTATTGTTGGTATTCAGGACGTTTTCTATTCCCATGGGATATTGATGCTGCTCGCTTTTAGATTCTAACGGGAGCACCTTCAAAGTAAAGCTTTGACCGAACTTTTCCGAGAGCGCTTGTTCGAGGTCTTTAGCGTATGTTGCGATACCACACTCCCGCGGAGGATAGGAGGTCAATAAAATAATTTCCGAGACCTGTGGTTCAATCTTTTGACCTTTTTTGATTAATTTCTGTTTCTTTCTCAGATCAACTTTGGAACCGTACGTTTTATGGCTAGGTCGTTCCTTTATTTCTGTAATTGTTTTATTGTCCATAGTACAAGTAGTTTATTGCTATTCATTTTTTGGTAAACGTTCATTGTTCAGGTTTGGGGGTAAGGTTGGGTGTAAAAAGGTAATGGGATATCAGTGACAGTTTTGATTAAAACTTAAGTCAAAAATCCTTTTGTAAACAATAAATTAAAGCAGGATGACTACTATTTTAGTCAACTGACTTTTTCGAATGACATCTATAAAACGTGTCCTTTATAGCCTCTATTTTTGACGTTCTCCTCAGTATCCTCGAGTGCACGTTTTTCTTTTATGCTTTGGGCAAGTTTCAGTTTATTGGATTTTGCGGGGGTTTTATTTCCTTTTGACATTTTCTTTGGTTTTAGTGAAATTCATTCTTTCATATTTTAGTCTGAAAACAACAATAAGATATTGAAAATTAAAATGAAAAAGTTGAATAAAAATGGAATAGAGTTACATAATTCACAGATTTGAATTTTCAGAAATGCTATGAGATTTGCCGAATCTTTAGAGTACTATCGAATGACATCAAAAAAAGGAGTCCTTTTTTCCTCGACACATCTTGCTGCATATAAATAGTTTGATGCACTCCAAGTCTGCCAGTCCTGTCCCATGGGTTTTCCGTCCTGTGCCTTGTACCATTCATTGAAACCGTATTCTAGTTTCTTGTTTTTACCCCGTTTTACGAGCTTAGCCAATACCAAGAGTTTTTTCTCTGCCAGATCATATTTTTGGGCTGCAACGAGTGCCGCAATGTACAACCCAGATATAAAAGGCCATGTGCCACCGTTATGGTAATCACCAGGTTGGTTAAATTCGGAATACCGGGGCAGCCAATCTGAATCACCCGGTTCAATAAAGGGAAAAAAATTGGGCGTTAGGCCAGATGCCAGAGCATTGCCGTTTCGCATCGAGGCACACGTTGCCTCAACCCATTCGGCTATATGTTTAGCCTTTGAAGGTGCAGCCAAACCCGATACAATAGCAAGACTATTTCCCAATAAATCAAAACGATCACTACTGTACACTTTGTAGGACCACAAGGCGTAATAGGGCTTATCTTTAATTGCTAGCCCCTCGTGTGGACTGGTATTTGATTTATCGGAAGCATATGTAAGTTGGTTTATGGAATTGCCAAGCTTCTCGGCTTTGTTATCTTTTCCCAACAGTTTAAGCCCTACGTAGGTCAACGTATTGACAAAGAGCCCATAACCCAGTACCCATTGCTCATCACGCCAATCGCTGGTAGGCTGTTGAGCTATCAAATAGCGATTGGTCGGGCATTGGTATTCCATCCATAAAAGTGCTTTATCAACTGCCTCTTTCAGGAAAATTGGGTTATCGAGCACTTTTCTAAAAATCCCGACTGCCATCAAAAAAAGCGGTGTCGTATCGCTAGAGCCTAAGTTGTTTTTATCATGTACCAGCGAAGGAATTTGTCCTTTCTCTGATTGATTTTTGGCAAGGGTTTCTAAAACGTTACGCATACTTTGGATAAGGGCAGAATTTTTTGACACCGCTATTCCCAAAACGGAAATCAAAAGATCCCGAGTATAGGGTTCCGGATATCCCCAGCCCGCTGTTCGGGGCAGGTCAAGGAAGGGGCCATTTGAATTGTGCAACAACACTTCAAAAGCGGCCGTTTCTGCGGATCTTATTAATTTTTGATTTTCTGAAGTCATTTGCCGTTTTAGTTGATACCCAATTTATCCTGCACAATATGTATAAATTTTTTGGCCACGACCTTATAGTCAAATTTTTCGACCACATGATTTCTCGCTGCTTTGCCCATTTCATTCCGTAGCTTTTCATTGTTCATGAGCATTAGCATATATTTCGCAATATCCTGAACATTTGCCCTATAGTCTACCGTTCTGGGACTAGCGAACTCGATTTTATGATTACTTTGAAAACCTGATTCTTTGCCTAAAATGACTTCATTTACTACAATTTTCTGAGCCACTCCAACAAGAAATGCCGTTTTTTCATGTATAAGCGTATCCAACATTCCCATAGCTTTAATGCCTATTACAGGTTTTTCACAGGCTCCCGCTTCTACTTGGGGCATGCCAAACCCCTCCAAACGTGATGGGGCTGCATAAATGTCGCAGGCACCAATGAGATAGGGCATGAAATTCCTTGAAATGGTATTGGTGGCGTAGGTGACATTTTTTTCGATACCTAAGTCGGTGGCCATTTCCAAATCCAGGAGGTTTTGTGCCTTGGTTCTCGGTTGCGGCCATACTTTGCAGACGTACTTCCAATCGGGTGCCTTGGCATCGATTATAGCCAAAGCCTGCATCACCTCCTGTGCACCTTTGGAGGCGGCATCGCCACCTACGGTAAGGATCATTAACTGATCGGGGGAAATGCCCAATGATTCCCGCACGGCAACAATTTTAGGGTCTTTTTTATCAAATGGAACAAAAGATGTAGTATCACATCCTACAGGAAGGACTTCAATATTATCGGCTTTAATACCATCCCTAACATACATTTCCTTTACCCAGTTTGAAGTTACCAGGATAAGGGGCAGTTCGTTCAAAACTTCTTGGTAATTGGCAATATACCCGTCCGCCACCAGCCAAGGTACAGGTAAGATGCCATAGCGTTGGGGATGAAGTACTAGTTGTGGCGTATGGCCCCAATAACCCACTCCTACTACCACATTGGGTTCGAACCATCGGTAATACCACTCTTTTTCCTGTGCCGATTCAAAATGTGCGGCATGGGCATCTATGCCAAGTTCCCGGAGTCCCCTAAAAAGCAAATCCCCTTGTGTTGCCAAACCACCAGGGGAAGGTGGGTAATCGTAAAGAACCAAAACTTTCATGTTGGAATATTTATTTTGTTAGGTATTGAATTCCCTCCTGCTCTAGCCACTTTTGGGCATCTCTAGGAGTATTGAATTTCCAGAATGCTTCGGTTTTAGGTGTTGTTTTCGCCTCGAATGCGCTTTTTTCAAAACCATATACTTCTGTAATTATTCGGTATTTCTCTTCCCATATCCTTTTAGGAAGTTTATGATGAATGGTTGCGCGTTCTATTGCTTGCGGATAGTATTTTTTATTTCCATCCTCAAAGGCAAACGTCCAGAGTTCCTTCGCAACGATTTTTTTAGCGTTCCACAATTCTATTACCGCCCTTCCGATTTCTTCATGGCGCAGATGTCTGGTGTATTCGCCAAAAGGGCTATGCGTTAGGATTAGGTCAAAATTTTGTTTTGGCAACAATTTCATAATGGCCTTTTCTACTTCTTTTTTATCCAGTGGTATTTGTTCTGGCCCGTCATCAAGATCGCCCATAACCCCCTCGGCGTTTAATGTGATAAGTGCCTTTTGGAACTTTTGGGCGCGGTCAGCATCGTTTTTTCTACATAAACAGGCTATGAACCAGTTATTGTTAGGATGCATAAGCATAGTGCCTCCACACCATAAGGTTTCATCATCAGGATGTGTAACAATTACCACTATATTCTTTTTGGCTTTCATGGTTTATAGCAACTATTCATAACCACTTTTAATAATCGTTGAAATCATTTTGAATCGATCATTGGCCTTGATTCTGTTCTGGGAATGAGCTGGAATGATAATGGACTGGCCCGTTTCCAAAGTCTGTGAATTGTCGTCGATTACGATTTCGGTGCGTCCTTCGATGATTTGGATAAACCTATCGAAGGGCGATGTTTTTTCCGTTATGTTTTCGCCCGTATCAACGGAAACGGCAGTTACATTACCGGTACTTTTTTTAATGATTGTTTTTATGACCACGTCATTGGGAATATATTCTATCATGTCTACGATAATAAAGACTTTTGATTTCTCAACTTCTGAGTTTCCATTCGTCTAATTTTAAAGGATAGCGTGTTCTAGGAGTTTTCGTCCTGAACAAATTATCTCAACCTCAAGTTGAGGGATTTTTACTGATACTGTGTTACATCGTATGGAAAAAGAGTTATAGTATTCCCACATTCATAGCATTGAACATTGGAATTAAAAAAGCCGTATAGCTTGCGTTATACAGATCTTGATCGAGGCTTACTCTGTTCCACGAAAGATTATAGATCCTCCAGATTTTTAAAGCGTTTGTCTTTCAGCTTTTTAAAAAAAGACGGTGAGAGCCCCGTAACTTTCTTGAACTGATTCGATAAATGCGCAACGCTACTATAATCTAGCCTATAGGATATTTCCGTTAAGTTGAACTCGTCATAAAGCAACAATTCTTTTACCCGTTCTATTTTGTTCACAATGATGAACTGCTGAATGGTAGTGCCTTTTACTTCAGAAAATGTATTGGCCAAATAGGTATAGTTATACCCTAGTTTTTCACTTATGTAGTCTGAGTGTTTTATTTTTGGAATTTCATCTGAATAATGAATCATTTCAATAATTAGGGCCTTAATTTTTTCAATAATGATATTCCTTTTATTATCTAATAATTCAAGACCATACTTTTTTAGGTTTTTACCTAATAGTTCCCTTTGTGCTTCATCAATATTCTCTGATACTTCAATGGTTCCCAAATCTACATTTGCACAATGCAATCCAAGTTTTAGCAGTTCTTGTTTTACCACCATTTTACAACGTAAGCTCACCATGTATTTGATGTATATGTACATATGGTTTTAAATTAGTTTTTAAGCAAGCTAAACGATGTTAGCATTAAAATGTGATTTACATAACGCTGTCTTCAAATTATACAATACATAAACGGAATACAATGATTTATATCAGTAGCTTAGAAAAGAAATAACACTAACTGATACATTAGGCCCTGAAGAACAAAAAACAATTGGCTTACGGAAGAGGTTTTTGACTTGACCCGTTCTTTTCAACTTGAGTTCCCCTCAATTTACGATAATTTAAGTGGAACTCCGTTTTTTTTGAATTATGACCATAAAGAAATATCCAACATAGCTTAAAGCTTACTGCCAATTTCTGAAGGCCCAGCAACGGGTATTTGAAATAGAGAACATGAAGTAACCGGAAAATCTCTCAAAAGTTCAACAGTATGATTCATTTTGGTTTCATATTTATTTTGAAGAATCATTTCTACTAGGTCATACAATTATATTGTGCCAATCTTTATCTTTAAGCTAAGTTATATCCTTACAAAAGAACCATTTCGGATTTCAAAATATAAAAAGCAGCCATTTGCCCAAGGAGTTATTCTAAGATGAGACAATAAAGGTGTAGTGTTCTAGGTTTTTGCAGGGTATGCTCAGGAGAGAAGCACGGTTAAAATCGAAGGCAATCAAAATTGCTCTCATTACAAGTTTTAGAGGCCTTACCAAGGTGTTAAACTAATCTCAAAACCTAAGTTTTCCTTCTTCTTTACGTATTATAAGAAGTTTACATAAGGGTACTTATTGTGACCATAACCACTTCATCATCATCATGGTCATACTCTTGTCGTTCATCATTGTTTTCATTCTTAAATTCATCAATATCTTGCCATTTTCACCTTGCGTGATTGTATCTATCATTTCTTCTGATATCTAATAGTCTCTGGCAATGTTGATCATGATTTTCTTCCTTGAATCCGATTTTGAAAGCACTTGTTTTAGAGACTGATAGGATGCAAATAATGCAATAAGTCATATCTATTTATGTGGTTTTTTCATGATTTTGTATTTCATAGATCAAACAATTCAAAAGAATCACTGAGAAAGCATCTTTCAAAACAGACTTGTCATCCAAGTTGGACGTATTCTTAAGCCGGTACACTTCATCAAACTCAAAATCTTCAGGTCACAATGTAGTATTTATCGGATGACCAACAATTCGTCGCCGTTGAATCTTAAAGTCCAGTGATTAACCTGCCTTTTTAGGCCGCCAATCGTTTCTGATAATATACTATAACTTTCTTTCATGCATAATTTAGTAGGGTTTCTTTAATGGTATAATGCCCCGCCTTCATAAGTTGGGTTTGCAATTCTTTTACATCAACGGGTCTGCTCATGGAAAACACAGCACTTTGCGGATTCTATTCATAAGATGATTAATTCAGTTACTTTCCAGTAACATAGGTTCTATTTGAATAGTGATTTGCATATTGATTTTTGATTTAATGGAATGGGTTATCAAACTCATATCACCTACTCTTTTTATATCACATATTTATCCCAAAGTCCATATTTTTCTTTGATTTTCCCTTTAGTAATGGAAAGGATTATTATGAAAAGTCCGGCCAGACTACTGCTTATCGTAAGCGTCATATTACTATCCTCAATCAACCAAGGCATCACTGCGAGTGCCAAGCCTAACAATACATTGAAATAACGAAAACTTCTGAGCACTTCAGCCATAGCCACTACCGCAAAAACTATAACGAGTGCTCCGCCCAAATGATTCAGATTAGCAGCGGATGTTTCTATTCCCATCTGGAAAATCCTAGGGGAAAGCATCAGCCAAAGCCCAATGATTACAGAAATGGTTAATTGCCAAGGGGCAGTCATTCCCCAAATTGATGATTTGAATACCTTCCATGGGTTGTCAGCAAATGATGCTAATTCAGGTGAACGTTGATCATTTTCTGTAGAAAGTGCATCGCCACCTTTCCAAAATACTTCCCATAACGAATCCCCTTTTTGTTTTCGTTGAACCATGTGTTGCCACATGGCTATGACTTCATCAATTTGCAAGGGAATCATAGGAAGCATAATAATTGCAGAAAATAAGCAAAGGGCACACCAGGCGCCTACTGTAAGTGGCTGAGACACTACTAAGAATATGCTAACAAGACCTAACGGAATGACTAAAATACCAAAAAAGGTGACCATCCAAGGCATAGTACGCCATCGAGAAGTACCTCCCATAAATCCCATCAGAAATTCCAGAGTGTATGCGAGCGTACCCAATGCTGCATCCGAAATAGGGAAACTATGCGACATATCGGAGTTCAAAACGTTTAAGGTGCCTTCCCCAAAAAAGGGATCCCAGACGGCATCTATATAACCTAATTGAAATGCTCCCAAATATCGGGAAGCCAGCCACCCGACAAATGCCAGCCCGATCATAAGGGAGCGTTGCGGCCAGCTGGAGGGGTTGTAGCTCCAGCCCGTGGGTACATTCCCGCCCATTTTCATAAATAGAATCATATTGGGCATGCCGGGTATGAGGATGGATAAGGCAATAATTAAGGCCCCGACCATAGTGCTGTTATAATAAGCTACAGCCGTTGGTGCCCAAAACAGAAAGGGAGCAATGCTAATCCATATCCCGATAAAGCAAACAACCCAAACACTATAGGGACGGTTAGGCTTCAGGGATCGCCATCCAAAAATTACCAATAACAATCCACTAATGATATCACTCCAATACATAGAAGTAATGCGATTATTAAGTGACAACCAGACAGATCTTCCTCCGGCAGGTTCTACCGTGTTCTTTCCATAATCAAAAGTAAGTGGTGAAGCGATCATCCAAATACCCAATAATACAATGACCCAGAAGGCCCAGAGTGTTTGCTTGTGGTGATCCTTCAACATTTTCATGCGATCATCTGCACTTATTTTCATGGCACCCATGTCCATATCCATGTGCTCATGACCCTGCATGGTTTCATGTTTTCCCATATACATCATCGGGCGGGTGATGCCTCGTGATTCCATACCTTCCATTTCATGATTAGAGGTTTCGTCTTTTGCTTCCTCCTTTTTTACCAACGTCATTCCACATTTGTGGCATTTACCAGGTTTATCACTGATTACGTCAGGATGCATAGTGCAGGTGTATATTACCTTATTGCCGATTTGTTCCGATTCTGTGGCATTATTAGGATTTTTATCTTCATCTTTTGGAGACAAAGAGGAATGATCGTGCTGTTTCATACTATGACAGAATTAGTGTTCGGGAATCCATTTACAATTATTTCTCCAGTTTGTTCACTTGATAAAACTTCTCTGGATCAGTCTTCAGATTTTCAATCATCTTGGGCAAGGTATCCCGCAAACCGTGTTCTGGTTTCCAGCCCAGCAATTTTTTAGCCTTGGAACTGTCCATTTCAAAATGGTCATTGGCAAGATCGATCATCCATGGTTTAATAAAAGCTTTGCCAAATAGGTTCTGTATAAATGCCCCGGCTTTGGCAAACCACTTTGGAATGGCAATGATGGACTGTTTTTTACCATGAATTTCTATGCTTATAATGTCTTGGAGCTCCTGATAGGTTAAGGTTTCGTCATCGCCAATATTCAAAACTACTTCCTGTGGGAGGTCTTTCCTTTTTTCAATGGCCAAGGCAATGGCATTGATGACATCATCTCGATGCACATAGGTGCTGCCATGGGCCGTATTGGCTGGATACATTCGTGCAGAGAGTTGTTTTTCATAGATACGCTGGACCTGATTGGTGATAGGGATTGAATTACCTTCTTCACTGTACACGCCTGCTATACGCATCATTACCACAGGGATATTGCCCCGCTGATCACGCATCACTTTCTCTGTTGTTACTTTCGATTTCGGATAATCCCATTTGGGTTCCAAAGGTGATTCTTCCGTAATTAGCACCCCAGGTGAAGATGGTTTATACACTAGCATGCTGCTTGAAAAAATGAATTGCTCCACTTCAAAATCCTGTAAGTATTTTAACATACGCTCAGTACCTTTTACGGTTACTTTATCGTACAGATCGGAGGGTTCCCCCAGAAAATCATAATAAGCTGCCAGATGCACAACCGAGGCTATTTTGTTGCCATAGGCATAGCGGACTCTTTTGAAAGCAAAGGCCATTCGGTCATCACTGGTGAGATCCACACATACACATTCAGCTTCTACGGGCGGAAAAGGATAGCCATCATGGTCAAATCCAATCACCTGGAATTTTTCAGCAAGTTTATGGATTAAGGCTGAGCCTATCATTCCACTACTTCCTGTTACAATGATGACTTCCTTTTTATTTCCCTGTGTTTGCAAATTCGAATTTTCCATTTTTTCTATTTTGATTTCTTTTCTTTTATCACTTAAAACATCTCAATTACCTTTTACAGCTTGTCTCTTATTTCATTGGCAATATTATATAGTTCTTTATTTTCTATAGCCTGCATAGAGGCCGCGGGATTAACTGTTGAAACCTCCACTACGCCTTCCGTTTTTCCCTGAACAATTACATTACAGGGTAACATGGCTCCAATCTTATCCTCTGCCAACAAGGCTTTGTAGGCAAATGGTGGATTGCATGCGCCCAAAATTTTATAGTTATAAAGCTCCACATCAAGCTTTTTCTTTAAGGTAGCTTTTATTTCAATTTCGGTTAATATGCCAAAGCCTTCGCCTTTTAATGATTCCGTAACTTTTTGAATGGCTTCATCAAAGGTTACGGTTGCGAGTGATTTTGAGAAATAGTATTTAATGGTTTTTTAACAATTAAAAGTCGTTTTAAAATATTATTTTACTAATTGAGAGTGAACTGGTTTAATGGAATGCCAGTCCTAAGGTCAGCAAGAACAGGGAATCATATTCTC
>JAGXIC010000117.1 GCA_024635875.1 Pricia sp. | reverse complement strand
TCGTCGGCAGCGTCAGATGTGTATAAGAGACAGAGATGGAGCCGCGGAAGAAGAGCATCCGGAAAATTAAACTGCCCCGAGGTTCGGGAGCTAAAAACGGATGCTTGCCCGACAGGTCTTTCGGGCGGGGGGGGGTCTTGAAACCGACTCAAAGTTGGCTAAAGTACGACCGTTCGGTCCAACGCTATACGCAAATCGCTTTACGCCTTTTTTGCGTAGGGCGTATAGCGCAAAGCGAACAGCAAATCAAACTAAAGTCTTCGCATAAATGCGAGAGATTTTCCCTTAGAATGACCCATTAACATCCTAAGGCAGGCTGACCAGTTTATCAGAAGTTTGGTCCTTCGCTTTTCTGTGAAAGGAGAAGAATGTTTTTGGAAATGCTGGTGTTTCCCCTATTTCCATAACCGGGTATGCGAGAAAGTTGATAGGTCCGGAATGAGGGCCTGGCTCTATTTTTAAATCCCGTCCACGGGTAAACTCGATACGATTTGCGGGATGCCGACCAAAGTAATAGGTGGCTAACGCCGTATATTTATTGGCTTCGCTAATATCTACAGGCCACCATTTTCCCTCGGCATAAAACTCTGCCCAGCAATGGTACCCATCGATGCCTCCTTCATCCCTTTCGGAGGGTATGGCAGCGCCTACTGCGAATCTTGAAGGTATTCCCGCCGATCTCGCCAGGGAAATGAACAAGGAATGAAACTCGGTGCAATTTCCAGTTAGGGCATCGCAGGCATAAACTGCATCGCCCGTACCATACTTGCCCGCCTTTATGTACCGCATGCTCTCAATTACATAATCATACAAAGCCCGTGCCTGCATGATAGTGCTTTCGCTATTTTTTTGTCCGATAATGGAATCTGCCAGTACTTGAAACCGGTCGCCGACAGGCATCAATAAACTGGCAGTCAAATATCTTGTAGGGGACGAATCTTCTTCATACGGCTTTTTCTCCTGTCTTTTAACATCGTAAACAAGTTCGATCTTCTTCCCACTATGTTCGGGGGAAAGTTCCATGTATACGACTGTATTGCCGTATACCTTTTCCTTCAGCATTTGATGTTCTACAGGCGCTTTTAAAGAGGTAAGCTCAATGTCTTGAAAGCGGTCGCTCTGCGGAACGGGAATCCATATTTTCGCCGATTCCGCCATTTCGGGCAAGGTTACCTCATAACTAAATTCAAAGCTATCCTCTCCTTCGATGACCCCTAGTAAATCGGATGAAGCCCCTTGAATAGGTACTCTGTACCAGGTCTTGTCCTTACGTCGTTTCCAGGTATAAAAAGGTTTAC
Organism: Pricia sp.; assembly: GCA_024635875.1. Classification (GTDB taxonomy): domain Bacteria; phylum Bacteroidota; class Bacteroidia; order Flavobacteriales; family Flavobacteriaceae; genus Pricia. The sequence continues at coordinate 12,868 of JAGXIC010000117.1, read as the reverse complement.
CATTGAGTTTATGAAGGGTCGTTTCCGTAACGGTCATGTCACCCGGATCACCTTTTAAGAAAAAATCCACATCATATACATCACCGCTAACATCGGCCAGGTCTACACAGGCAAAATGACGTCCAGGTCCTAAATTCGAAAGATATTCCGTATGTACGCGTACCAATTTCAGTCGTAGTTCTTTTTCTTCCGCAGCCATGTAGAAATATCCGTCCCCCTCTGCTACCTTTTTTGCGATATTTGCTTTGATACCCGCTTCAATGTCGGCGGTAACCACTTTGGGAACATTTCTGGCCGCAAGGGTTTTTTCATCTTTCTTTTTTGTGCTTGAATTGCAGGCCATCACCACGGCAAATATAAAGGTGAAAATAATCCGAGGATTCTTCATTATTGAATAGGTTTTATACGGGTATTAATTTACGATAATTCCAACGTTCCTCCAATTAGGGATATTCTACCAGTGATTCTTCAATACCTCAAATAGTAGTTTTGGAAAGAAAACATAAAGAAACTGTGATTAAATTAGGATTTCTGCTAAAAAACAGTAAATTATAGAAAAGAATTATTAATTAACATATATATATGAGGCAACTGAAAATCACGAAACAAGTTACAAACAGGGATACTAAATCATTAGAAAAATACTTTCAGGAAATATCAAAGATTGATTTGATTACTGCGGATGAGGAGGTAGAACTGGCCAGAAGAATACGTGAAGGAGATCAGATTGCCCTTAATAAATTAGTCAATGCCAATTTACGGTTTGTGGTTTCGGCCGCAAAACAATACCAAGGAAGCGGTTTACGGCTTTCGGATTTGATCAACGAAGGAAATATCGGTTTGGTAAAAGCTGCCAAACGTTTTGACGAGACCCGCGGTTTTAAATTTATCTCCTATGCCGTTTGGTGGATTCGCCAATCGATATTGCAAGCGATGTCCCAACAATCCCGTATGATTCGTTTACCCTTGAACAAAATCGGGGAAATCAGTAAAATAAAAAAGGTCTACTCCTCTTTGGAACAGGCCTATCAACGGCCTCCCAGTGCCATTGAAATTGCAAGGGAACTTGATATGAGTACCGCACAGGTTAAACTTGCGATGAAAAATTCAGGTAAGCATTTATCTATGGATGCCCCGTTTCAAGATGGGGAATCGTCCAATCTTTATCATGTGATTCCCTCGAAAGATGCAACCAGTCCTGATGCACCGATGATGAAAGAGTCCCTTAGAACGGATATTAGCCAAGCCTTGAAGGCTCTTCCTAATAGGGAAAGTGAAATTATACGGTTGTACTACGGTATCGGGGAACGAACGCCCAAGAGTCTAAGTGAAATTGGGGAACTCTTCGATATTACCAGGGAACGTGTTAGACAGATAAGGGAAAAAGCGATACGGATACTACGCAACAAATCCAACAACGAAGTTTTGCAAGCGTATTTGTAGAATAGGATACACCACTCTTTATAAAAGTTGCGCCCACTAAATTTAGTGGGCGCAACTTTTATTGTTGATTCTTATAAACTTTAAATTCCAGTATTTACTACCAAGCGCCGTCGACCTGTAAAAAACCCAATAGTTGCCTAAGGGATTTAGAAACGATTCTAATTAGGTTTCACTTATTTTTTGACAATCAATACATCATTGATTACGTGTACGATTCCGTTCGAAGCTTCTACATTACCTAAAACTACTTGGGTCTTGTTGCCTTTTTCGTCTTTTAACATAATCTGATCACCTTTGAGACTAGCCTCCAATTCTTTTCCACCTACGGTATTGAACTGGTATTTTCCGTTGGCTCCCTCAATGGCTTTCACAAGTTTGTCGGAACTGATTTCGCCAGCTACGACGTGATACTGCAGTATACCGGTCAGCATCTCTTTGTTTTCCGGTTTGGCCAACTCCGCTATGGATAAATTCTTTGGCAATTTTTCGAAAGCGTTGTTTGTAGGGGCGAATACGGTATAGCTGCCCGGTTCGGAAAGCATTTTGTCAAGCCCTGCGGCTTTGACGGCGGACATCAGTGTAGAAAGTTCCGCATTTTTTCCGGCTACACCCGCAATGCTGGTCGCCATCATTTCCTTCTTTTCAGCTTCGGCCTTAGCTTTTTCAGCTTCCGCCTCTTCCATTGCGATTTTATCTTCCGCAGCTTTTTTATCTGCGTCAAGCTTGGCTTGGTCTTTACATGACGCCATGGCGAGTACCGCGCACAAGGTTAAAAACAGGACTTTTATATTTTTCAGTTTCATAACGCTCAATTCTTTGTATTATAAGCTCTAATGTAGTTCGATAAATCCTCCTTATCCACCATTTTACTATTAAAATTATGTTAAAAGAAAGACGGGCTCCTAAAATATCTTGAAATTCCTATGTCCTGAATAGGATGTTCAGTTCTTATCAGGTTCCACGAGTTTATCCTCTTTCCAGATGCCACTGGTCATAACCTCGCCGTCGGCGCTATAAAAGGTGCCCTGGCCATTTCGTTTATCGTCCTTCCAGTGCCCTACATATTTTTCTCCATTGGGCCAATAGTAGGTACCTTGGCCATTGCGAAGGTCATTGACATAACTTCCCTCGTAATGTTCACCATCTGCCCAGTAAAAAGAACCTTCACCATGCCGCATATTAGCTTTCCATTCCCCTTCGTAACGGCTACCGGTATCTAAAATGGCGACGCCGGTCCCGTTCGCCTGTTTGTTTTTTACCTGACCTACGTAATGCATTTGATTTCCTTTGGCACTAGGGAATGTCAAATATTGACCATACGATTTTTTTTGCAGATTACGTCTGATAGTATTCAGTTGGACTTTCGCCTTTTCCAGGGCAAAACTCAAGGAATCGTACTTCCTGATTTCGCTCGTGGCAGCCAATGCACCTCGCTGTAAGGCTTCCAAAGAGTCTTTTCGCGCAGCGGCTTCTTCGTCAGATAGGGTACCTTCCCGTAATTGCAAGAGTTGTTGGGCAATTTCGATCCGCATCCGCACCCCTGCCACATCCAATAAATCTTTGTTTTCCATTTTCTTACGGTACGCACGCAATGCTCCACGGTACTCACCCCTTACCAGTATAGAATCTATATTTTCTAGACTCCGATACGCCATCATATTCTCATTTAATTCGGTGTTGATATTTTCACTGTCCGACAGCTTTTGTTCAATATTTTTTGTTTTTAACACATAGAAAATTGCAATCACCAAGGTAATCACCAAAGAGACAGACAATAGTATAGTTGTTTTCTTTTGGGTCATGTCACGCTATAAGATTAGTCTTTTAAATGGATAGCTGGTAACTTATTTCTGATTTTTCTAAAATCAGGTGAATAATAGACATGCATTCTTACCGTCCATGTTTGGTTAAATTCACCGGCATTCTGCAAAGTTTGGCCCATAGAATACATGCCGCCAGCTGCCACCGTCAATCGTGGGGTCAGTATATAGCCCAAAGTTGTGGTCAGTCGTAAATCTTCCATAGCGCTCCCCACCACGGCCTTACCACTTTGCATAATCAACTCCGCTTCAGGTGCGATATAAAAAGCCTTGGGCACCAGCATCGTGTTGTTCAGCGGAATTTTGGCCCCGAACAAATAACGCCATCGATTTCTATAAATATAAGTACTATTTTCTGCAAAACTTTGTGTCCAACGATGCTCGATCCGTATACGGTGATAGGTCATCGCGGTGAAAACGGGCATCGCGAATTGATATTGATGCCATATACGCCATTCGGGCACAAGGTTTCGATCTTCTGAAGTAGGGTCTGTGTTGAAATTAAGCCGCAAGACCCCGCCCAAGCTAAAATTAATTTCCTTTGAATAGATATAACCGATAGCATGACGATTATATACTTGGGCGACCTGCCCGGTGAACGGCATGCTTTCGGTCTCTTCAAATCGAAAATGGGTCTGGGCATCCCAATACAATCTTTTTGAAATTCTGATTTTACCATAGGTATTTACCCAAAATTTAGTCTTTGGCTTGTTGTATACAGATTCTTCCGGTAATAACTCACTTTCTTGGCCCTTTAAGGTTTGGCTATTGCCGAACAGAACGAGCGTAAGAATCCATATGAGCATTTTACAATACCGCCTCATTCTTCCTTTTTACCTTGTGGTTCGATTTCAAATAGCTTCATGATCACCCTCGCGTCCCGTTCCCGCTTTAGTTTGCGTTCTAACTTTTTAGTATCCTCTGTACGCAGCTCCAGCATTCGCTGATGTGTACTTTCAAATTGTGTAACCAAGGTCGCTGCATTGTCACAGGACAGATTCGTTGAAGCCTCGGTCAAAAGATAGGGGAGCAAAACCTTGGCGTAGGCATTGGTCAAACGCTTTTTAACCTCTTCTGTCATGAGATTGGCCATAAATGGATTCCAGACTTCATCTTCGTAGGTGCTCTTTATTTCTTCTTTTTTAGCGGCAAGATTCAAAATTACGCCCTCTAATTTGCCCAAATGGTCAAAACAGTTGACTAGTGCCCTGCCAAATTCCATTTTAACATCTAAAGGATTGATGTTTGAATACTTGTTAAGGCTACTATCTGCGACCTTTTTGATTTGGTCAAGAACCGAAACAAAGTCACTGGGAAGTTCTTTTTTCACGGAATCGATGACCCTGTCCATATTTTGAATCTGAGAAATCATTCGTTTTTCCAACATCATAAATTCCTTGCGCTGTTTTACACTTGCCAATCTAGGGCTCACCCTACTTGAAATGGAATCAACGCTAAGCTTAGCATATTCGGCCAATTGATGGAGGGTAGCGAAAGTATTTTCAGAAAAGTTAAATTGCGAAGCCTTCGGACCGACGAACGCCTTGGATTCGGACCCTTTTGAGCTTATCATTATTTCTTTGTCCGGAAATCCATCGGGCCATGCTTCCGCTACCAGATGTTCGAAAGGCATATATGCTAAAATGCCTTCCTCGTCATAAGCGACGATACGGCCCAAGGGATGAAGAAATTTTTTCGAAATTTCGTCCAGTGCGGTGTATAAAAATAATATTTCTTCATCAGAGCGTTTCAAAATATTCAACTGCGTGCTGCTCAGTAGCGAATCGCTGACGATACTTGATGATTTATAAAGTTTTTTAATAATCTCCATGTGTGCTATTTCCATGGAATCGAGGGGAAAAAAAGGCACTTTCACCTTAAGTTCAGGTTGAAAGGAAGACTCTCCCAATCGGGATAAAATTTTATCTAGTTTTTGGTAGTATTTTGCATTTTCCGATACGAGTACCGGTATGCCTTTTTGGAGTGCAGTACTGTCTGAGAGATTCATCCATACTTTCAGCGTATTGAGAAAACGCTGATCTAAATTAATGGTTTTATATGCTTTGAAATTTTTACCATACACATCAAAAACTTTTCTTTCACCTTCCTTTTGAAGCTGTATTGTTTCTAATCTCCCATTATTGAAATACCAGGATTGCGAACTTTCTATAGCATCATTACTGTATAAAACCCATTCGTCGTGCGCCAATCCATCCCTAAGGAATCTACCTACTAACGTGCTTTTATCATTTTCCATTCGAAAACTACGCAGCGGTATGCCATTCTCGAATTCGATGCTACTTCTGAACAACGTATCCTTTACTTCGGAATCTATAATTTGATTCACCTCGTAGACCCAGTGCCCCTGGGGTTTGCCTTTTTTAATTCGACCGGCAGCGGTCTCTTGAATGCCACTTACCCTTACCCGATATTCATAGTCTATGACTTCGGAGTTGCTGTTGGACTGGAATTCGGCAAATTGAAATCGCCATGGTCCATCAGGGAAGCCGGCCTTAAAGGCACCCTTGAATAAAAAAGAAACATCTTCTTTTGCGATTAGTGCTGAAAGATTGGAACGCTGAAATTCGAAAGGACCGTTATAAACGGTATCCGTATCCACTATCCTATAGGTGAAAGCGGCAGCACCCTTATATTTTCCAATCTGAAAGGGACCTTCATACCTCAGGGAATCCTGACCCAATAGATTGAACGTGGGATACGAAACCAGTATTAAAAATACGGTAAGAAATCCGTATGATTTCATCGAAATAAACATGGGGCAAAAAAACTAAATATATTCAACAAGTAGAAGCAATCCCACTAAAATTACGATAGTTTTAATAAAGGGGGTATCTATTAAATATACAGTAAGGAGAAGTGCTGAAAACTAATTTTACAATAATATCGCTTTGATTTCAGCCCCAGTTCTCGTATGTTAAAAAGGACCTGGAACCAGCCAGTACTACCCTAAGAACATATTATAATTTTTTCATCGGGAATTGGTTTGTATTAATTCTTCACAAATACCAAACAATGCTGCCAAGGCAGATTATCGATATTCCTTTCCAACTTCATTCCCGCGGCGTTCATTTCCTTTACGGCCTGGGACTCGGTCATTTTGTGGAGCTGCTTGATGGGTACGCTGCTGTCTTCGCCCCGGTATTCGATTAGAAATAGCTTTCCGTCAGGCCGAAGGGCATTTGTAACGGATGCCATCATCGCTATGGGATAATTAAATTCATGGTAGACGTCGACCATTAGCACCTTGTCCACAGAATTTTTGGGAAGGTTGATGCTTTTTTCACTTCCTTTTACGAGTGCAATGTTCTCATTAGCAGCATCCTCCTTTTTTTTACGTAGGGCAGCGAGCATTTCATCCTGAATATCGACCGCATAAATTAATCCTTCTTTGGCCAGCGGTGCCATTTTGAAGACATGGTAACCGCTACCCGCCCCGATATCGGCTATGGTGTCACCGGGTTCGATAGCCATGTTAAGGAGTAGTTTGGAGGTGTTCTCCTCTTCTTCACGGTTAGAACGTTCTAGCCAGCCCATCCCCTGAAAACCCATAACGTGGGCAATTTCCCGACCCATATACCACTTGCCGATACCATTGGGGTCACCCGTTTTAAAAGTATAATTTTCTTCTGCTTTTTTAGATTCGTTAGCTTGACCTATACACTGATAGAGCGGCAACGTAACTAGGAGTAGAACTAAGGGGCGAAGCATATTTCGAAGGTTTACCATGACATATTCATTTTAGTATGAGGATTTATCCGTAAGCTAAAAGAAATAGTAAACCGCTCTTGCAACGTGATGTGGTGTTTTACCTCTTTGGGGGCGAAGTAATCCTTTCGTAATAAAAAACGGCTTATAAATAGTTTCTCAAATGTTTTTTAAAGTACGCCGCACTATCCGTTATGCTTTGCATGGAACTTTGGGCAAAATTGCCTCCCTGTTCCAAATAATAGTATTCCAACACATCGGTATCGATCTGTGAGAGCATGGATACATAATCGATGGAGCCGTTGCCCAGTTCAGTATAATCTCGGGTCTTCTTATCCATATCCTTGATATGCCACATAACAAAGCGACCGGGATTTTTTGCTATCCATTCTGCTGGTGAAAACTCCGATGAGTGTTCGATCCAATACATGTCCATCTGCAACTTTACCAACTCAGGATCGGTTTCCTTCAAGATGATGTCATACCCCTTTTGACCATTGTGATCCGTAAATTCGAAATCGTGGTTGTGATAGGCGAACCCCAATCCGGAGGCATTGACCTGCTCTCCCATGGTATTAAGCTTTCCACTCAGCTTTTTGAAATTTTCGATATCTCGATATTCTGGTGCCAACCAAGGCCAAGTAATGTATTTTGATCCGATAGCATGCGCTCCGGTAATGCACTGGTCAAGGTAACGCTCTAAATCAGAGTCGGATTTTTCAAAATAATCGGTAAAATTATAATGTCCGCTTGTGGCTGTCAATTGTAAGTCGTCGAGCAGCTTTTTAAAGTCTTTGGACTTCATACCGTAATACTGATCGAGGTCTCCATCATAGCCGTAAATTTCGGAATCTTGATATCCGAGGTCCCGCACCCGCTGCAAGGTCGTTATAGGATCTTTTTGCATCGCATCGCGTATGGTAAAAAGTTGTAGCCCCATTTTGAATTTAGATGTACCGTTAAGGGCAAAACTAGGTATGGGCAGAAATGCAGCAGCCGTTGCCGTGCCGGATGTCCGTAAAAAATTTCGTCGGTCGATAGTCTTGATATTTTAACTGGAGTGATTGCTTGGTGTCTTCCGTAGATTTTCAAAAATACTTTATAATTTCTAATTGGATTCAACTAATTGGATTCATCTAATGGATCGAAAAACGTGATCCGTCCCTAATAATATCGGTAAAAATCACGTTTTTAAAAACAGTCTTCATATAATATAGCCAGATGAGACCTAAAGTCAGGCTCATCCAAAGAAATCAATCCATATCTTCAGTGACGATTTTATCCTCGTCCACACCGAGCTCCCTCAAAATCCCTACGATATCCTTGGTCATTTCTGGTGGGCCGCAAACATAAAAGTACTTTCCAAAATCGGCAATTTGTGCTTTTATAAAATTGCTATCGATACGTCCATGGGCATGGTCATCCGTTTTTTCTTCGGATAGAATGTTGACAAAGTCATCACCCAACCAATTCTCAAAATGCTCTTTATAAAATATATCGCGTTCCTTTTTGTTCGCAAAAAGGAGTTTATTGCCTTTGATTTCCCCTCTATCAACCAAATTCCGAAGAATGGCAATAAAAGGGGTAACCCCTGCCCCACCGGCTATAAAAATGCCAGGGCCTTTATAGGTGATAGCGCCCCAGGCATCGCCTATGATAAACTGGTCCCCAGGTTCTAAACTTGGGAGTTGTTCCGTAACCCCATTGTGATCGGGGTATACCTTAATCACAAATTCCAGTGCATCTTCTTCCGGGAGACCGGTAAAGGTAAACGGACGCTTCTCATCTTTCCATTTGGGATGCGCCAAAGCGAGTTCGGTTGCCTGGCCCGGCCTAAAGCTGAAATTTTTCGGTCGCTGGGCAACCAGATGCATTACATTATGATTGAGATAGGTGATGCTATCCACAGTTATATTTCTTTCCATAGTATTTTTTTAATTTTTCAACGAAGCCATATCGATGACAAAACGGTACTTGACATCATTGTCCATCACGCGCTCATAGGCCTTGTTAATATCTTTCATATCTATCATCTCGATGTCGGATACGATATTGTGCTCTCCGCAAAAATCCAACATCTCTTGGGTTTCCTTGATACCGCCGATCAATGAACCTGCGACCCGTTTTCTACCCATGATCAAGCCGGCTCCGTTAAAGGGATCTAGCGGTTCTACCGATCCTACCAAAACCATAGTGGCATCCCTCTTTAACAAAGCGATGTAGGGATCCATTTTATGGCCGACGGGAATAGTATTCAGTATAAAGTCAAAACTACCTTGATGTTTTTTCATGGCATCCTTGTCCTTGGAAATCAAGACCTCGTGGGCTCCCAAACGTTCCGCATCGTCAGCCTTATCGGGAGAGGTGGTTATCATTACCACGTGTGCGCCCATGGCATTGGCAAATTTCACGCCCATATGTCCCAGACCGCCCAGACCGATTACGCCCACTTTGTCCCCTTTCTTGACGTTCCAGTTCTTTAGGGGCGAATACGTAGTGATACCGGCACACAACAAAGGCGCGGCCGCTTTCTCGTCGATGTTCTCCGGAATGCTCAGAACAAACTCTTTATCTACCACAATCGAAGTGGTGTACCCGCCGTGGGTATGATCATCCATATGCTTGTCCTTACTTCCGTAGGTCATGGTAGCGCCGTTCTCGCAGAACTGCTCCAAATCGTCTTTACAGGCGGAACAGGTCTGACAGGAATCGACCATACAGCCTACCCCGACCAATTGACCCTTCTTAAAATCGGATACGTCGTCGCCTACTGAAATCACACGCCCGATAATCTCGTGCCCCGGAATCATCGGGTAGACCGAATTGCCCCAGTCATTATGTACCGTGTGAATATCACTATGACATACGCCACAGTAGGTGATATCGATTTCTACGTCATCTTTTAGGATGTCACGTCTTTTTATGTTCATTGGCTCTAGATCCGCTTTGGAATCTTTGGCACCGTATGCTTTTACATTTTCTTTCATAGTATTTTTAATTTGTGTTGTTCTTGATTTTAAGGGATTTTTCTTAGGACTTCAATTTGGCATCCAAAGTGATTTCAGTGTCCAATAGTTTCGAAACGGGACATACCTCTTTTGCTTTCTTGGCGATTTTAATAAATTCGTCTTCCTTAATATTCGGGACTTTCCCCGTCACGCTCAAGGCGATTTTTACGATTTCACCGTCTTTGAAAGTTACCTTGGCATCGGTATGCAAATCGTCGGGCGTATAATCGTTCTCGCCCAGCAAGCCACTTAGCTGCATTGTATAGCAACCCGCGTGGGCCGCGCCTATAAGTTCTTCGGGATTGGTACCATTTTCGTCCTTAAAGCGGGTGCCAAAGGCATATTTTGCTTTTGACAATGCACCGCTACCAGTGGTTATATCTCCTTTTCCTTCCTTTACGCTCCCCTGCCAGTTGGCGGAAGCATTTCTTGTAAAATTCATATCGTGTGAGTTATGTATTATTAAAATATTGATTAAAGAATTACGGCTGTGTGCGTTGCGCTATTCTATATCCACTAAAAGTTTCTATCTTTTGATAGTGAATAGTATATGGTAGTTCTGATTTAAAGCGCTTTTATACCCGCTTCCGCAACAGCATGATCGTCTTCGACCGTGCTTCCGCTGACCCCGATGGCGCCAATAATATGCCTATCTTCGTTTTCAATGGGAATTCCACCTGGGAATGTGATTAATCCCCCGTTGGAATGTTCGATGTTGAAAAGAGATTTCCCCGGTTGGGAAATTTTCCCGATTTCCCCTGACGGCATATCGAAATACCGTGCAGTTTCCGCTTTTTTGATCGCGATATCGATAGAACCCAACCATGCTCCATCCATTCTTGTAAAGGCGACCAAATTGGCACCGGAATCGACGATGGCGATGTTCATCTTTACGTCCATTTCTACCGCTTTTTTCTGGGCGGCCTGTATTACTATTTCTGCTTTTTCTAAGGTTATATTCATATTATTTTTTTAGGTATTGTTATTAAACTTTATTTGCTATTTAAATAGTTGACAAGTTGGGTACCATAGGTACTCTCCCCCATTTTACTCCATGTTCACTTTCATCACTGCCTTAACATTGACAAATTCCCGAATTCCAAAACCGCCGTGCTCCCTTCCGTATCCGGATGCTTTTACGCCTCCGAACGGCATGTTGGGTTGGGCGAGGCCGAAGGAATTGATAAATACCATTCCGGTATCAAAATGGGTCTTGGCTAGTTCAAAGGCTTTGTCCTCATTCTTTGAGAAAATACCTCCGCCCAGTCCGAATCGGCTCGCATTTGCAATACGCATGGCATCTTCGTTGTCCTTTGCACGAATCAGGGAGGCTACAGGGCCGAATAGTTCGTCGTCATATGCCGGCTGTCCAGGCTCAAGATTATCTAAAATTGTTGCCGGATAATAATAGCCCTTACCCTCTGGAATTTCGCCGCCTAAAAGTACTTTAGCCCCTTTTTTTACGCTTTTTTCGACTTGCTCGTGAAGTTTGTCGCGTAAATCTTCCCTAGCCATTGGACCTATATCGGAGTCTTCTTTGGTAGGGTCTCCCATTTTAATAGCTTTCATTTCTTTAATAAAGGCATCCTTGAAGGCATCGTACACTTTGTCGACCACTACGAAACGCTTTGCTGCCACACAGGTTTCGCCGTTGTTATATATGCGGCCCTGAACGCAGACTTTTGCGGCCAAAGCCACATCGGCATCGTCAAGTACCAAATAGGCATCGTTGCTTCCCAGTTCAAGAACCGTCTTTTTAAGTGCAGCACCCGCTTTTTCAGCGATAATCTTACCGGCCCCGGGACTTCCCGTAAGCGTAACTCCGCGCACTAATTGATGTTCGATGATTTTATCGGATTGATCATGATCGATCAACAGTACGGTAAATAGGTCTTTCGGAAGCCCGGCATCCTCGTAAATTTCCTTTAAGAGCAATGCAGAACCTGAAACATTTTCGGCATGTTTCAGCAGTACCCCGTTACCGGCCATGAGGTTCGCAATGGAATAGCGTACCGCTTGGTAGGCCGGGAAATTCCAAGGTTGAATGCCGTAAATGACGCCTGTAGGCGAATATGAAATAACACCCTTGCCGCCGTTCGGTAGTTCACGCTCCTCATCTTTCAATGCGTGAATACCTTGTTCAGCGGTATACTCGCAAATACCGGCACATAGTTCGATTTCCTGTTCACCCTGTTTTAGGATTTTGCCCATTTCTTGGGTCATCAGCTTTACGAACTTTTCTTTATTCTTCGTCAATTCTTTACCGATGGCCTTAATAATCTTTGCGCGTTCATCGATGGACTTCAAACGCCATTGTTCAAAAGCAGAATGACAGTTTTCTACAGCACTGATGGCTTCGTCGTCACTCATTAAATGATATTCCTTAATTTCTTTTCCGGTCGCAGGGTTTATCGTCGCGAATCCTTTTATCGTTGTTTCCATATGTTCTTGGATTTTAAATTTAAAATTTTTTATTCCTCGGCAATCAACTCCCTTGTTTTGGCCTTATAATCCGTATAGCCTTCCTTGCCGGGCGTGTAAAAGGTATCTTTATTCCAATCGGAAACGGGAACATTTTCCCTAAACCGTCCGACCAGATCTGGGTTTGATACATAGAGCTTGGCGAAAGACACCAAGTCGGCATTGCCCTCATCTATCACCTTGTTTCCTTTTTCCTGATCAAAACCGCTATTAATCATTAAAGTACCGTTGTATTTGGGACGATAGTGCTCGGCAATATTGCTCACGGCGAAATCCAAATCGGAAACATCCGTGAAGGGTTCGGAAAGATGGATGTAGGCTAAATCATATTCTTTATCCAGCCGCTCGACGATATAATCAAAAGTGGGGATGGTGTCCTCATCCATGGTC
>JAGXIC010000116.1 GCA_024635875.1 Pricia sp. | reverse complement strand
ATGAGCTTATTTACCGGGTCCATAACATACAAAAGGATGGGTTCAGGTTGCCGGTAAGCACGAGTTATCAGGGCGGGGTCATTCCTTCACCGGATGTGGTAAGGGCGTCCGATTTTATTTTGCTACACGGCAACGGTGTCGTTAATCCCACAAGAATCCGGGATATGGTTGCCGCCGTCAGAAATATTTCCGGTTATGTACCCAAACCGATAGTTTTCAACGAGGACGACCACTCCGATTTCGAAGCTACGGACAACCATTTGGTTTCCGCCGTGCAATCCTATGCCTCTTGGGGATATTTCGACTTTAGGAGGCAAGGCGAAGGTTTTGAGTCGGGCTACCAAAATGTTCCCGTGGATTGGGGATCAACTCGGACCGAAAACGGGGGTTCTTCTCCAAAATAAAAGAGATTACCGGGTATTGACCCCAAATTATGAAGAACGGGTACGCTTAGATTTACCTTACGTATTCAAATCGAAAAATAATTAGAAATCAATGATTGGAATGCCGCCCGGGATCGGGCACGCAATCAGAAAGGCTCCTCCCAGTTTGTCGTATTCCCCATTTCTGTTTGTCATATATCTCTTTTCAAGAAAAGAGCCATGGTAACCCTCATTATATTGTGAATGAAAAATGGCCGGAACAGGGTACCGGCCATTTTTTTATTCGAGAAATCCTCGATAAATATTAGGACGTCTTTGACCTTTTCTAGAAACTGATTTTGGTGTTGTCTGGCCATGTGATCCATTCAAGACTACTGCGGAAAAATATCCGTACTTCGCTGTATGCGGATAAATCAGTAGATTTATTCGAATATTTTCGGTTCCAAACAAATAGTTTAAACAAGTTCAATACAAAGACGATAATGGAAAAAGTGGCCCACGAGGTTTTTTTTGAGCAAATTTTCCACCAGTACTATTCCCCCCTTTGTAATTATGCGTTAAAAATGGTCAAAGACCCCCATTTGGCAGAAGACCTAGTGCAGCAGTTGTTTTTACAATTGTATGAGAAACAGGCACTTTCTAAGGTAGACTATCCCGAACGATATTTATTGCGCTGTGTTAAATTTAAGTGTATCGACTATTATAGGACCAAAAAAAGCATGGGCGAAATCAGATTGGAAACGATTCCTGATGGAACCTTAGACCGATCTTCCGATATTGCAGAAGAAGATATCGAGCCGCTACTCCATTATTTCGCCTCAAAACTTCCGCCAAAGACCCGGGAAGTATTTCTATTGAGCAGAAATTCAGGCATGACCTACAAGGAAATCGCCGAGCAATTGAATATTTCCATAAAGACCGTAGAAACGCAGATGGGCAGGGCGTTACGACAAATGAGAAGCCTTTTGAAGGCCCAAAACTTCCTTTCGCTTATCCCCTTTTTATAAAATTGGTACTGGCGCAGTAAGGGTACTCCCTTTTTTTATCGACAATTAAGTATAACGATAAGCTCATGGAAGACATTTATCCAATTTTAGCGAAACACTTCTTAAATGAAGCCTCTTCGGACGAGGAAAAAGTGATACTAGAATACAAAAATTCGAATCCAAAGGAATATACGTTGCTATTGGCACTTTGGAACAAGGGGGAGGTTAAAGTACACGATTTTGATTCGTATCGGGCATGGGAAGCTTTCAATTCCAAAAAGTCCGAACGCCACACCAAAGTAATCCCCTTATTTGGAAGTATTCGGAATATGGCAGCGGCCGTGGCCTTTCTTATTATGGGAACCTTTGCCATATGGTACCTTGCCGATACTATTGGCCAACCTGAAACGGTCGTAGTCCAAAATACGGAAGGCACTTCCTTGGAGAAGAGACTTTCTGACGGTTCGGTAGTTTGGATGAATCAAGGTTCATCCATCTCCTATCCCAAAGAATTCGGATATACAAGGAATATTATCCTTCGCGGCGAGGCTTTTTTTGAGGTGGTGAAAGATAGCTTACATCCCTTTGTCGTAACAGCGGATTTTTCTACCATTACCGTGCTGGGTACTTCCTTTAACATCCATACAGATACCCAAGGTACGGCCATTTCCGTAAAAACGGGGAAGGTCGAAGTGGCTTCGCTTTCCCGCAAAGAAACCGTTGTGCTGCTTCACGACCAATCGGCTTTGGCAACCAAGGACAGCCTGACGACCAAAAATGACGTTGATCCAAATTATCTGTCGTGGAAAACCGGGGACTTTGAATTTTCCGACACCCCGTTCGCCCAGGTCGTGACACAATTGAATACCTATTATCGCGATAGTCTGACATTGGATCCACAAAAAAACTATGATTGTACTTTGACCGCCAAATTTGACCGGATGCCGTTAAGGCAAGTTGTAGAGATTATCGAGGCCACTTGTGGGGTTTCCATGAAAAAAGCCAATGACAACAGCTATATAATCCAATGATAAAATTTCCCAAGCCTTTTACCATTGGTTGAGAAAGAAGAGAACGCTAGTAGCAAAAAAAATAATTCAGGACTCTATGAAAAAACACTTTATCATATTGCTCTTTATGATACCCATGGTTTCCCTGTATTCCCAGGAGGGCATATTGGAAAAAAAGGTATCCATAGTTTTTGACAACGTGGAACTTCACGAGGCGATCGGTCAAATTGAAAAGGCATCGAACATTCGATTTGCCTATAATAGAAAACTGGCCGGCATGACGGATAGGGTAAACGGAAAGTTTGACAATGTCAGTATCGGCGAAGTTCTTGATTCCATTCTGGACAGCAATGTACTTGGCTATAGGCTCATCGGCAACCAGATCGCGATCAGTAAAAAAAAAGAAAACTCGGACCAGGACCCCAATAACAAAGGCACCATCAAGGGCCGCGTTCTTGACGGGGCCACCCAAGAACCCTTGCCGGGCGCAAACGTTGTGGTAAAGCAACCGAATATCGGCGTGATTACCGATTTTGAAGGTCGTTTTAGCATTACCGGCCTTTCCGAAGGTACCTACGATATTGCCATTACTTCTATGGGATATAATTCGCAAAATGTGAAAGGACTCAAATTGGAAAAGGGACAGACCTACGACTTAGGAACACTGACCTTTGATGAGGAAGCCATAAACCTGAACGAGGTAACCGTGACCCCGGGTTCGTTTACGGTAATGGGCAAGGTGCCTTTATCGCAGCAGACGCTAACCGCACAGAATATAGAGAACATGTCGTGGGCAGAAGATATTACCCGCGCCGTAGCCCGTTTGCCGGGAATTTCCGCCAGCGACTATTCGAGCAAATTCGCGATTAGGGGAGGCGAGGCCGATGAGGTCTTGATGTCTTTGGATGGCATGGAACTCTATGAACCCTTTCATCAGCGTGATTATTCGGGAGGCCTTTTCAGCATTGTGGACGTAGAAGCCGTAGGCGGGATCGATCTGATGACCGGTGGTTTTTCGGCGGAAAACGGAAATAGGCTTAGCGGTGTTTTCGGTATGAAAAGCAAAAGCGTGGATAATGATGCGAACAATGTTTCGCTGGGTCTAAGCATTTTGAACGCCCGTATATATGCCGAGGGCAAATTTGCCAATAATAAGGGCAGTTATCTCGTGTCCGCCCGAAGGGGCATGCTAGACTTAAGCCTCAAGGCCATTGGTAACAATGAGTATTTTCCCGAATATTACGATGGATTCGCGAAAATAGAATATCAACTAAACAACAAAAATAGTGTATCGATACACATGCTTCATTCGGGCGATCAGGCATTTATCGATAATTCGCCCGATGGAGACGAGTTCGATGAGTATGAAACCAAATATTTTAATACCTATGGATGGGTTACCCTAAAATCGTTCTACTCGGATCGTTTGTACTCGCGAACGATTTTCAGCGGGGGTAACCAAAATCATTTGCGAACGGGGGGCTTTACTAAATATGATAATTCGGACAAGGGCTCTTTTTCGGTGAAAGACCAAAGAGGCTTTGATTTTTTCGGTCTGAAGCAGGATTGGAATTACGAGTTGAACGACAATATTCATCTCAGCCTTGGCTTCGATGCCAAGACCCTGAAGGCGAACTATAACTATGTCAATTCCATCGATGAATTAAGGATCCACGCCGACGAAGAGCTTTATAATTTCAAAAGGGATGTCGATATCAAGTTAAACCCGTCGGGCACGCAATTGGGTACTTACATCAACACGCGTTTCAAGATCTTTCCCAAACTGATTGCCGAAACCGGCCTGCGATACGACCAAACTTCATACACAGGCGACCGTAATTGGAGCCCAAGGGCAAGCTTGGCCTATGGCTTTACTAAACAAACGTTTCTCAGGGCGGGTTGGGGGCATTACTACCAGTCCCAATTTCTATACAATCTTGATGTGAACAATGGCAATACCGATTTTAATACTGCAGAACTTGCAAAACACTATGTGCTCGGGTTTCAACATTTCTTCAAAAAAGGAATTAGCCTACGGACCGAGGCATATTACAAAGATTTAAGCAACATAAGTCCAATTTGGCAGAATTTAAGGGACCATCTCGAAAATTACCCCGAGGCAAGAAATGACAATGCACGGGTAATTTTCAACGGCATCACCTCCAAGGGCATCGAACTATTCTTAAAATACGATGAGGGAAAGAAACTATCGTGGTGGTTCAGCTATGCCCTGGCCCAGGCAACGGATGATATCAGGGATATTGAATTCGATGGCCTGTTGGTCAAAAGAACCGGAAAGGTGCCAAGGTTGAACGATCAGCGGCATACGGTCTATGCAGATATCAACTATCGGCCCAACAAAAAATGGCATTTCAGTACTTCATGGCAATTTTATCAAGGCTGGCCCCGAACCGATTACACCTATCGCTATACCGAACTGCCGAATGGCGACCTTCACTTCTATGAAGTGCATGGCGAATTCAACGGCATGATCTATCCTGCTTACCATCGGCTGGATATTCGGGCGAACAGAACCTTCAACCTATGGGGAGGGGAGCTTACCACTTTTCTCCATCTTGTAAATGTCTATGACCGGAAGAACCTTAAAAAATTTGATTTGGATACCGTCAACGCCGATGGAGAGAATTCAATAGATGCCGATGGAAACTATGTTCCCTTTGAGGATAATAAGTATTGGTTGGGATTATTGCCCGTGTTCGGGGTCAAATGGGAAATCGGTAAAAATGGTAGGAAGGTTACCGAATCCGGTTCCGCTTTCGATATTGGAAATTAAATGAAAATAAAAATGAAACTGTACGGCATATTCCTATTTCTCTTGATGATCAGTTTACAAGCGTTCTCACAAAACCGCTATACCATCAATGGTACGGTCACCGATGCCCGAACGGGGGAATTTCTTATCGGTGCGAATATCTACGTTACTT
>JAGXIC010000115.1 GCA_024635875.1 Pricia sp. | reverse complement strand
TTAAATCTTTATTATTATGAGCACTTTAGCAAAAGTTTCATATAAGGGGGGTTTGACAAGAACAAATCCCAACAGGTCATCGAACCTCCCCGTGTGGTCTTTGATCGATGATATTATTAACGGGGCGCTCCCATCGGTATTTTCTCAAAATTTCAATACCGGTATTAGCCTTCCGATGGTCAACATCAAGGAGACCTCGGATGCCTATTTTGTCGAAATGGCCGTTCCCGGACTTAAAAAATCCGATTTCGATATCGACCTTGATAATCAGGTACTCTCCATTTCCACCGAAACGGATGAAGCACACGAGCAAAAAGAGGACAACTATACCCGTAGGGAATTCGGTTACTCCTCGTTCCAGCGAACCTTTACCCTACCCGAAACAGTGGATGACGGCAAGATCGAGGCGAAATACGACGAGGGCATTTTGAGCATACACCTTCCCAAAAAGCAGGAAGCAAAACAGAAGCCCGCAAGAAGCATCAAGATCTCTTAATTTTTGAAAATAAAAGGGGTCGGTGCTACGACCCCTATTTCTTAAACTTTTTGTTTTACCATACAAAATTTGCGCAAAATGAAAGTATTTGGCAAGGAATTGGGCAAGGCAATTAAGCTTTCACCTTTTCTGGACAATTTTCTGGACAATCTACTGCCGCGCCGAAAAAATGAGAATGAAGAACTGGTCACTATTCCGTCTACGAACATAAGTGATGAGGATGTTGCCTTTGAGCTTTCCGTGGCCCTGCCCGGTCTCGATAAAAAGGATATACGCATAGAATTGGTCGAAGATTACCTGACCGTTAGTGCGGATATCGGGGAAACCAAAGAGGAACGGGACAGACATTGGGTGCGCAAGGAGTTCGTGGATAATTCCTTTTATAGGGCGTTCGCATTGCCCAAGAACGTGGATCCCGAAAAGGTCGATGCCCGAATGAAAGATGGGCTGCTGACCTTTAAGATCGGAAAGAAAAAAGGTGTCGATGGATTCAGAACGATAAGCGTAACATAAAGGGTGGCCATATTGTTTAACCCACCTGTCCTCGTGGGCAGGCCCAAAAAAAGAAAGTGATGAAAACTATAAAATATGTTTTGTCCCTTCTTGCTTTGGTGGCGGTATTTGCATGTAACGAAAAACCCACAAAGAATGAGGTAATGGCAAAACTTGAACCAATTGAAATGGATAGTGTGGTAAAACCAAGAAAGAGCTATATAAAAGAGGCGCAATTTCAAAAAAGTATCGATGAAGAGATACAGCGTAACATTCAATTGGCGAACGATGAACTGATTACCGATGCGGCCGAAGTGATCACGGCTACCAAAGATGCGGTCAAGGCAATTGCGGACAGTAGCTATACGGATGCAAAATCACATATAGAGAAGGCCATCGGCAAGGCCGAGGCCGTAATAGCGCTGAAGCCTGATCTGGCATATGCGCCGTTGGACTTTAATGTTAGAATCAATGATCTGGTTAGCGATGTACCTACTGTTAAGAGAATTGCAGAGGAAGCTGAAGAAGCCTTAGAGGACGGAAAGGTCCAACAGGCAAGGGAAATGTTGAAAGGACTCAGCAGTGAAATTGCAATAGCGGCCTATAAACTTCCCATTGGCACCTATCCGTCGGCGTTAAAAAGTGCCTTGGTACTTGCCAAGGAGAAAAAGTACCCCGAGGCCACGGTTCTGTTGAATTTTGCGCTCAATACTATCGTGATAGAGCAAAAATCCGTTCCCCTGCCTTTGGTACGGGCAGAACGAATGTTATTGGAAGTGGACGACCTGGTACAGAAAGATGATTTTGAACCCGAGGAGGTACGGACACTTCTCTACAACGCCGCTTACGAGATCAAATTTGCCGAGGCCCTGGGATACGGTAAAAAGGACAACGACTTCAAGGAATTGGCCGATGCCATCAAGGAAATCGAAAAACAGATGGATGACAAGTCCAACACCGATGAAAAAGGATTGATAAAAAAGCTGAGGGATAAACTCGGGAAGTTCAAGGAACGTATCTCGTAAGCGAGCGTTGATAGAGTTTTTGAGCTCGGCGATATAGTGGAACGCATCTGAATCCCTGTTCCATGCTCATGACGTAAGATGAGGGAAGGCGGCGCAAGGATGCGACCGCCTATATAACGAACCTCTTTTGAGGCACAGAATTTCGTCTTAATTCCGCTCATGTAAGGCGCCGTTTTTTATAAAATTTCAATTTTAAGGATATAATTACTCTTTTAAAAAAAATGAATAGGTATATTTAACCTAAGTGGCTTAATAGTTGTTTTGGCAGAATGATAGATGGATACTATGATATTCTCCTAGCGGACGATGATCCAGACGATTGCATGTTTTTTAAAGATGCACTCGACGAGCTGGCCGTTGTTGCAGCGTTTACTACAGTGAATAATGGGGTTGAACTGATAAATTTTCTTGAAAGTAAAACCATCGACCAGTTCCCGGATGTTCTATTTCTTGACCTCAACATGCCGCGCAAATCAGGTTTAGAATGCCTTTCTGAATTAAAACAGAATAAAACACTAAAACAAATCCCCGTAATAATTTTCTCTACGTCCTCTAACCCTGAAGTGATGGATTTGCTTTACGACAAAGGTGCGCAGTATTACATTCGCAAGCCTGCGGATTTTGCAAACCTAAAATCAGTAATATATAAGGCACTTTGTTTAAGCAATCAGAATAGGATGTTGCAACCGCCAAAGGAAAGTTTTGTCATACAACCATAATGAATACTGAAGAATGAAAAATGGCGTAGAGAATAACGGTAATAAATTTCTCCCCGTTCAAGGTGAAATGGCAGAACTCACCCGCAATAAGGATTGGAGTAAAACTTCATTGGGCGCCATAAGTACTTGGCAGCAAAGTTTACAAACTTTAGTAAGCATTATTCTCAACTCCCAATTCCCAATGTTTTTATTTTGGGGACAAGATTTGATTTGTTTTTACAATGATGCCTACCGTCCAAGTTTAGGACAAGACGGAAAACATCCCTCCATTCTTGGTATGCTTGGTGAAAAAGCATGGACAGAAATATGGGATATCATAAAGCCACTCATAGACCAGGTAATGGGCGGAGGCGGTGCTACATGGAGTGAGGACCAATTGATACCTATTTTCCGTAACGGAAAGATTGAAGATGTGTATTGGACGTTTAGTTACAGTCCAGTAAATGATGATTCAGGAAAAATCGGCGGTGTTTTGGTTACCTGTACTGAAACAACAGATAAGGTCATTACCAAATTAAAATTAGAAGAAAGTGAACGCAGGCTTCGGTCTATGATTTTACAGGCACCCCTTTCCATTGGTATTTTTAATGGGAATGAATATTTAACTGAAATAGCTAATTCCCGGGCACTTGAGTTGTGGGGCAGAAAAGAAAAAGAAGTTTTGAACAAACCCATACTAGGAGCAATGCCTGAATTAAAATCACAGGGAATTAAGGAATTGCTTGACGGCGTTTACAACACCGGAAAAAGCTTTTCTGCCAACGAACTTCCTGTACAAATAAACAGAAACGGAACCATAGAAACAGTGTATGTAAATTTCAGCTATGAACCCCTTTATAATGCCAATGGTAAAATAGATGGCATAATGGCATCAGGAATTGAAGTTACAGAACAAGTTAATGCGAGGAATAAAATTCAGGAAAGCAAAACGGAATTGCAAAACCTTTTCAAACAAGCTCCAGTAACCATTGTGGTTTATAAAGGTGAAAATCATATTGTAGAAGTTGCCAACACGGCCGCCCTAGAAATGTGGGGCAAATCAGAACATGAGGTATTGAACAAACCCTTTTTTGAAATAGCACCAGAATTAAAGGATTCACAGGAATCTCTCCTTAATAATGTTTACAAAACTGGCGAATCCTTTTTCGCTAAAGAATTCCAGGTGCAGTACGATAAAAATGGTAGTTTATACAGCGGGTACTTCAACTTTGTATATCAGCCCGTGCGCGATAAAGATAGTAGCATTACGGGAATTATTTCCATCGGAACAGAAGTTACAGATGCAGTTGTAAGTAAACAAAAGATAGAAGCAAGTGAAAAAGGTTTTCGACTGCTTGCCGATTCTATGCCCCAGCACATTTGGACGGCTGACCCTCAAGGCGATCTCAATTATTTCAACCAATCGGTTTTTGATTTCTCAGGTTTAACCCTTGATCAAATTAACAAAGACGGATGGCTTCAAATTGTGCATCCCGATGACCGTGAAAAAAATACAGAAGCATGGATAAATTCTGTGACCACCGGAAAAGATTATTTATTTGAGCATCGCTTCCGCAGGCATGACGGAGACTATCGCTGGCAGTTGAGCCGAGCAAAACCACAACGGGATGAAAAAGGGAATGTCAAGATGTGGGTAGGAACAAGCACCGACATACATGAACAAGTAAATTTCAGGGACGAATTAGAAAAGAAGGTAAAGCAACGTACTGCCGAGCTTGTTAAGCTTAATGAAGCTCTCAAAAAAAGCGAAGAACGCTATCACCTTATGGTAGAAGAAGTGCAAGAATACGCCATCATTTATTTAAATCGCGAAGGCATTGTAGAAAATTGGAATTCAGGAGCAGAAAAAATTAAGGGCTACACGGCAGAAGAAATTATCGGAAGGAGTTTTTCAAACTTTTATACCGATGAGGATAGAAAAAATAATCTTCCTCAAACATTATTAAATATGGCTTTTCAGAACGGCAAGGCAGTGCAGGAGGGATGGCGTAAAAAAAAGAATGGAAAATTATTTTGGGCAAGTGTACTGATTACCGCAGTGCACAATAACGAAGGTAATGTCATCGGGTTTTCAAAAGTCACACACGATTTGACCGACAAAAAGAAAGCGAATGATTTGATGAAACTCAAATCAGAAGAACTCCAACAAAAAAATATCGAGCTCGATAAAATGAATAAAGAGCTTCAATCCTTTGCATACATATCAAGCCATGATTTGCAGGAACCCTTAAGAAAAATCCAAACCTTCGCTAGCCTTATTGTTGATAAAGAAAAAGAAAATTTAACTGAACAAGGAAATGAACTGTTTAATCGAATGCAGGCTTCGGCAGAGCGTATGCAATCACTCATAGACGATTTGCTCGCTTACTCCCGTACACACACATCCGAACTCAATTTTGAGAACCTAAACCTTAATACCCTAATTGAAGAAGTAACACAAGACCTTAAGGAAGAAATTGAACAAAAACAAGCTGACATTCAAACCGATAATCTTTGCGAGGTTCAAGCGATTCCTTTTCAATTACAACAACTGTTTTACAACCTCATAAGCAACTCGCTTAAGTTCTCAAAACCAGAACAACCCTTAAAAATCACTATAAGAAGTGAATTTATAAAAGGCAATACATTAGAAATCGAAAACATAGACAGCAACACAACCTATTGCCACATAAGGTTTGAAGACAATGGCATAGGTTTTCAACAGGAATACAGTGAAAAGATTTTTGAACTTTTCCAAAGACTCTACGGAAGAAATGAATACAACGGCACAGGTATCGGACTCGCCATCGTAAAAAGAATTATAGATAACCATAATGGCGCCATAACGGCAAAAGGCGAGGAAGATAAAGGCGCAACATTCGATATTTATCTACCTATCGAAGACAAATAATACATCACCACATCAATTTATATCACCAACTGAACCGTTATTGTAAGGAGCACAGCCATAACAGTTGCGGTTTTAATTAAAAATCAGAAAAGTCCAGATAAACAATAAACTAATTAGTGTTTGTCTATAAATAACAAGTTGTTGATAAACAATAGGTTCGTGCGTTTTGGCACCAATTCCCTTTTGTAAATTTAGGGTATGAAAATGAAACTATATCAAGATCTGACGCTCAAGTTCGAGAGCCCGGATTGGGCGAACAACCCGGAATTCGGCCTGATGGACAGTATATTGGAGAAGCGCCCCGATCTGTTGGCCA
>JAGXIC010000012.1 GCA_024635875.1 Pricia sp. | reverse complement strand
TGGCTGCCCCGTGGTAAAAACAAAGACCTGAAGGAAGATTACGACCTCGGTAATTACACAACACAGATGCGTATCAATGCGGAATCGAAATTGGTCGGCCAGAAACTGGTGGATACATTTCTCTATGATAATCCCGACATATCGCTACTAAAGCTCACACGCGACCATCAGGAACATAAATCCCCTGGCAAATATGTGACGCTCAAAGCAGAAGATGAGCTGCTTTTGATCTGCGATCTTGAAAATCTGGCCCGCCTCAACGAATCTGAAAACCTGAACATTAGCGAGGAAAGGTATTTTATGACAGCCGACAGCCCTGAAGATGACGAAAAATCGGATACCTCCGAAATGGAGGAGCGTGTTTTTGTGGAACTTTTAATGCTTCCGGGAGCTTCGTTATTAGGAAAAACGTTGGGCAACCTGCGGGATTTCATGTTGCAGGACGTCATTCCCCTAGCCATTAAAAAACGACGGACCCGAACCCATGGAGGCAATAGAATGGTGCGCAGTAGTGTGGATAAGCTCGTATTAAAACCCGGGGACCGTTTGCTTGTAGAAGCTGAAAAGCAAAATTTAAATGCCTTGACCGCCCTTGAGAATGTGGTGTTGCTTCAGGAATTCGAGGGTATCGGGGGAGCGTCAAAATTTAAAAGATATTTTTCGCTTTCCGTACTTGTATTGGTCATCATAATGGCGGCCACAGGACTTCTTTCTATTATGGTCAGTGCCCTAGCGGGAGTCTGCCTGTTGCTATTGACCGGAAACCTTGACCTGGCCACCGTCTACAAAAAAATAAATTGGCAAATTTTCTTTTTATTGGCAGGTATGATTCCAATTGGCGTTGCCATGAACAATACCGGTGCGGACATGTGGATTTCGGAGCAGCTTTTAGGCTTTTTGTCGGGCCGGCCGAACTGGGTCATCACCGGAACCCTGTTCTTGGTAACTATGCTCATGAGCGGAGTGGTCAGCAACAACGCAACGGCCATCATCATGACCCCTATCGCTATTTCGGTGGCGCAAGGTCTGGAACTAGATTTCAAGCCCTTTCTACTTGCGGTAATGTTCGCCGCCAATTTTAGTTTTTTTACTCCTGTAGGATATCAAACGAACACCCTAATATATGGAATAGGTAATTATAAGTTCAAGCACTTTCTTTTGATCGGTGGCATCCTTTCATTACTCCTATGGGTAGTAGCCACATTTTTACTAACCAAAATGCTCTAGGAAGCTTAGAACGCTAGTCAAGCATTTCTCAATCACTAATTAGGACGATTGGCTAAAGGTCGATGGGTTTTGGTTGCGATGGATAGGATAGGATAGGAGCTATAACCGAGAATCGCGTTTTTTGGTTATTCTCTTGATCTGCTTTGCTAATTTACGAGGTGCTTCCATGGGAATCAAATGGCCAATTTTGCCCAAGGCGATGACCGCTGGTTTTTTCAGGTACGGTAATACTTCCGAATAAATGGCATCTTGCGCTATGACCGGGTCGTTCTTTGAAAAGATAATATGTGTAGATACCTCCAAATCCTTGATTCTTTCGGCAATATTGTTTTGCATCCCTTCATTTAACCACCAATCCCAGGTATTTTCGTCAATTCTTATTTGGGATTCTATGGCGTAGGTGAATTTTTTCTTTCCCAACTTCCTTTGTATGGCTCCTTTCACTGTTTTCATGGCCTCCTCGGCATTCGGGTGTTTCAACATACGGACACGCTCCTGCTCAGCCATATTTTCTACGGTCGGCGGCGAGGGTGCGATAAGAATTATTTTTATGGGCTTGACACCCTCCATAATCTTGGCGGCGTAGAGGGCCAGCTTTCCGCCCATGGAATGGCCGCAGAGTATATACTCCTTCAATCCAAGTTCATCGATACAGGAATTGATAAACTTTGAGAATTCAAAGATAGACGGTCGGGGAAGGGGCCGGGTCTCGCCAAAGCCGGGCAAATTCAGCAAAATGCACGTGTGATTTTTTTTAAGTCGTTTCGCCAACCAATGCCAACTACCGGCATCACCGCCAAAATAATGGATGAAAACGATAGTCTTCTTTCCGTTCCCGATGATTTCATAATTGCGGCCGAACTGTACTTCACTTTTTGTTTTCATTGAGAATTTTTACCGGCATGCCATTTTTAAGGTACCTGTGCTATTTTATAAAATTACCACATTGCCCGCTAGAAAAAACCCCACAACGCCAATCGAATCGATCCTTATATCTTTTGGGCTACAATTCCGGTCCCGAAGCTGGTTAGGTCCGGCAATGCAAGGTTAAAATTCTTTGGGAACAACTGCTCCATTTGAAGTAAAATTTAATTTATAGGGTCATTTTTCAATATCTATATTAATCGTATTGCCATTCTATGGTAATTAATGGGAATACCCAAGCTTCCGAACACCGGCGTAAACCGAAAACGGCCTCCCAACAGACATAGAGCCGAATACCATACCATGCTAATTCCAAAACCTTAAATTTGTAAACCATATAATTCTGAATAATGAACAATATTCTACCTCTGCTACGACGTATACGCAATAGTATTTCCTTTTTGACCATGTGTATCGCTTTAAGTTTTGCAGTTTTGGCCGTTGCCCTGGCTTTTTTTCGACCGAATCTTTTGAGCGATTACCCTAGACTGGCGATTACCGATAAGGAAAACATTAAATTCATACTCTCCTTTACTATCGGGGGAGTTTTTACACTTACCATTTTTACCTTTACAATGGTAATGAACGTGCTAGATCGCAGTATCAGTAACTATTCGCCTCGTTTGATTCCCCTTATCCTTCGCGAAAAACAGCATCAGATTATTTTAGGAGTCACCAGCGGAACCCTTCTTTATGCACTCGTGATGGCTATCGTCATATCCAGTTCTCACAATGAAGACTTCCCTCCTATGGCCGCACCCTTGGCCATTGTTATGAGTATGGTCAACATTGTACTATTCATATACTTTATCCACAGTGTCTCGCAGGCCATTCAGGTAAACTTTATTCTGTATAAATCCTTTAAAAACACTAGGAATAATCTGATGAAATTGATTGACACCGATCTGGAATTTATTTTGGAGGAAGAAGAAAACGTCTGGACCGATACCATTTGTTTCGAACACTGCGGATACCTCAACAAAATCAGGCTTCAGAAAATGATAGACATTTCCGAAAAATTGGGAATTCGCTTTAAACTATTGAAAACTATGGGCAGTTTTGTCTTGGAAAACGAACCGATTTTGACAACTTCTTCAAAAATCGATGACAAAAGTATCAATAGCATCAAAAGGTGTATTAGTATTGACCGTGTGGAAGCCATCGATGTACTCGAAATCGGATTCAAACATTTGGTCGAAGTTGCCGTAAAGGCAAGTTCGCCTGCCATTAACGACCCCGGAACGGCCTTGACCGCTATTGACTATTTGACCCAGTTATTCATAGTCCGTCATAAACTTCCCGACGCAAGGGGAATGAAATCTGCCAAAGGGGGCGTGCTGTTTTTCCATTTTGTTCGCAGTGCGCAACTCGCTGAATTTTGCTTTTTGGAAATGGAAGCCTATATGGGAGATGATCCGCTGCTGATGCGAAAACTAACACAGAGCAAGCAAAATATTGCGCAGCACAGGGAAAAAAAGTAGTTACCATAAAAACCGAAAGCACGATATGGATGCAGTCAAAAATTCATTCGAAAAGAATAAAGCAATGTTGTAATTGCGTCTAGCTTTAGGGTACACTAAAATAAGATATCATGAGCAAAAAAACAGAAGAAATATTCGATGAAATAAAAGAAATTTTGGCGAAGAACGAGGATGCATTTAAAGGGTACGAAAAAGCGGCTGAAAACGCAGATAGTAATACCTTAACGGTCTATTTTCGACAGAAGGCGACCAAAAGAAAGGATTTCAACATGAAACTTAGACGTGAAATCAAGGGCGCCTATTCCGATTTCGACGATAGTGGCTCGTTCGGGGGCACTATCCACCGTGCATGGATGGACATCAAAAATCTATTTTCGGCGGATAGCGATGAGTCGATGCTAGAAGAATCTATAACCGGTGACAAGGCAGCCATAGATGAATATAACGATGTCATCAAATATGAAAATCTCCCAATCGGACTTAAAAATCTCCTGATTGCACAGCGGGACGATATTCAGAGGGACATCGCTAAAAACGATACTTTAGAAAGTTTGCATTAAAACTGATAAATAGTTGAAAAGGCACCGAAACCGGTGCCTTTTTAAATTTTCAATGTTATCCGCTGGGGGAATCTTTTTATCATCCTACAGATGTTCTTTCTTAGGGAAGAAAGTTATTTAAATTATAGCATTATGGACAAAAAAGAAACTGACAAGACTACTGAATTCGTTAAGGAAGCGCATGAAAACAAACGAAGTTACATCTTCCAAAAAAATTCGATTACCAAAATAGCGGTAATTATTATAGTAGTATTTTTAATTATAATTATCATTGGGCTGGTAGTATCGGGTACATCCTTTTTCGATTCAAGCCTGTAATCATCCTATAAAATGGGTTTACCAATTCTTTATACCGTTACCTAAAAATTTTTGGCAACACTGTTTAAGGGATAAAATAAATTTCGTTCGCACAAAGTTCGAAGTAAGGTAGGTTCTATTATTAAAAAGTATAAAAAAAGATACTCATGGCAGAAAAAGCGAATACCCAGGTCGACGAACTAAACAAGATTCTAACCAATACTTTGGATTACAAGTCGGTGCTTTTAGATTTATCCAAATCAATTTCACATCAAGCCACGAAAAACAAACTGCGCGAATTTGCAGCTGTTAAGGAAAAGGAATCCCAAAAATTAATGGAGCTTGTAAAAGCCTCGGGAGGCCAAATAGAAACGAACGAACGTATGACCGATCAAGAGGGGTTGTATTGGGTGCCGCGACCCTTGCCTGAACCTCAGGATATGGAAGTGATATTAGATAAACTGATTCATGCCGAGCGCAATGCCATTGAAGATTATGACAGTTTGTTGGATCAGAAGAAACTTCAGATAGAAAATCGAGATGTATTAAAAAAACATAAACAAGAAGCCGAAGCAAATCTGGACTATTTTGAAGGCGTCAAGCAAGCGTTGGATAAAAAGTCCGAATAATTTTGAAGTTTTGGTTCTACCATTATTTCTGTGGGTAAACCTTATGATCTTTTAAACCTCCCCATCATTGTTGAGAATACTAAAACAGCGTTACAAAAAAAGCCGTCCTTTTAAAGAACGGCTTTCTCAATCAACCTTACTGTTACTAATCGTTTATCTTGAACCCTTTATCTTGAACAATTGGCTTCCCAGACCTTACCCTCTCTAGTAAAAGCAAGTTGTACCGTTGTTGCATCTATAGTAATGGCACCATCGCTGCTTATTAGGGTATTTTGATTTTTTTCCATGGTAATATCATTTAGACTAGGAATTTCATTGGAAAAGTTGAAACTATAGTTGTCTCCAACTTTTACCACGGTCACTTGGCCGCTGTCAGTAGCTATGTTCGTATTATTTTCGGCATCCACGTAACCAACTCTACCCTGATACTGTCCGACGAAGAGATTATCATCTGCCGGGTCGTTATCGTTGTCACAAGACACCAATAGTGCTGCCATAAAAAACAAGGTTCCAAAAATTTTCAAAGACTTTTTCATATTATTATGTTAGATTATATGTTATAGGCACAAATGTAATTTCTCCAGACGGACATGTAAAGTGCATATGACAATATTAATATTCCAAAAGCTATTGCATTAAAAACCGTATCGATAGCGTTCTTTATCCGCATCACCTCCCAATGGATAATAAGTGAAAATATTAATAGACTTCGACCTTGATTACAATGGGTATTTTCCCACTATGTAACTATATGTCCCATTTCCTCAATGCTGCTCTCCAAAAGCATTTGGATGATAAAACCTATTCTCAACGATAAAAAATTTGATCGCGATAACATTACGATGTTTATTCAATTTCCTGGAACATCAATTTTTAGTTTGTACCCCTTCTTTGCTATTTTTGAAACTATTCTTTTATGAATAGGCACTATGATGTTAGCTATCCAATTTCGTTCTTAATTATCATTGTAAGCGTATTGGTATCTGAAAAATAGGTATCTTGTATAGTTAATATTCTG
This sequence comes from Pricia sp., assembly GCA_024635875.1. Classification (GTDB taxonomy): domain Bacteria; phylum Bacteroidota; class Bacteroidia; order Flavobacteriales; family Flavobacteriaceae; genus Pricia. Next base: position 6,945 of record JAGXIC010000012.1, on the reverse strand, counting down.
GAGATGAAATGCTTGCTTCTCCCCCCTTTATTGCTGCTCACTTTCTTGCTGTTCCCGCAGTACAAGGTAGATAGTATCGAATCGGGAAATCCGTACATCCAAAATTACGGGCCTGACCATTATCAAGCCCATATGCAAAATTGGTCCATAACACAAGAGCGCAACGGGTTTATATATTCCGGTAATGGCGATGGAATCCTTGAATATGATGGAGAATTTTGGAGGTTAATACCTCTTACCGATTCCAATGCGGTAAGGTCAATAGCCGTTGACGCGAACAACGTAAAGTGGATAGGGGCCGATCGGGAACTGGGCTTTTTAGAACCGGATTCATTGGGTTTTCTCCAATTTAAATCCCTAAAGGATAAGATTCCGCCCGCCCACGCGTTAACCGCAAGCGTTTGGAACGTTTTCGTTGTCAGCGACGGCATACTGTTCAGGGGCGGCGACACCATTTACGTATGGAAAAATGGTAGCTTCCAAATTGTTCCGAATACGGAAAGGATACATACGGGATTTCAGGTCGGTGAGGACCTATTTTTCAGATTGTACGATAAGGGACTGTACCAATTGATCGACAATTCGCTCCAATTAATTCCCGATGGTGAAATTTTCAAGGATCTGCGTGTTTACGCAGCCCTTCCATTTCAGAAGAATACCCTATTGCTCGGTACAAGGGAAGCGGGCCTATTTCTCTATGACGGAACTTCGGTCAAGAGGTTTCATAGCGAGGTAGACGATTACATGGTAAAGAATCGTCTATACAATGGTTTAAGGTTACCCGATTCGACCTATGCCTTCGCTACCTTGCGTGGCGGCCTTATTTTTATGGATGACAATGGTGATCGCATCAGGACCCTAACCGTAAAAAACGGCTTGCTCAACGACGAGGTCTATGGTATCTGTCTCGATAATCGAAATAGGCTATGGCTGTCACTTCAGACGGGAATTTCCCATATTGAACATAGGCAACCTTATACCTTTTTTGATGAAAAGTTAGGAGTTGAAGGAACGGTAGATGCCATTATAAGGCATAAGGGCATCGTATATGTGGCAACTTATGCCGGACTTTTTAAGGGAGAATATTCCTCAATAGCCGAATCCTATAGGTTTGTACGCATAGAAACGATAAACAGTGGTTGCACGTCATTGTTGTCAGCAGAAGCTTCCCTAATCGTTCTTACGGACGATGGAACACTGCTTATAAACGATGATGTCGTAAAAAAAATCAACAATGTAAAGGGGGTCACCTCCTACCGATCCGAAAAAAATCCCAATAGAATATATATCGGGCACAAAGAAGGGTTGTCAACCCTATACTTTTCGAAAGGTGAATGGCAAAATGAGAGCGACTTCCCCCAAATTTACGAAGAACCCATATCCATTTCCGAAGATAAGGAAGGGACACTTTGGGTGGGAACAAGGTTAGAAGGGACCATTGAAATTGAGTTTTCCGAAACCTTCGGGCGCATTTGGAAAGGGGAGCCTAAAAATATGGCAATCCATCGTTACAACAAAAATCATGGCTTGCCCGATGGATGGAACAAGGTCTACACTATCGATAATCAAGTATGGGTTACCGCTAATTCCGAACTTGGCCGATTGTTCTTATTTGATGCCGAAAAAAAAATATTTTTTAAACCGATACAATTCGGAAAAAGATTTGGGTTGGATTCCTTGGAGGTGTATCCATTGGCCGTTCAAAACGATGCTAGGCACATTTTGCTCAAGTCAAGCCCTCAAAAGGGAAAATCGTATCGATTTTCAGCTTCTAAGGATACCCAATCGGATGAATATACGGTACATCAACTACATGATGAACGATTTAATGATGCTGACGAGGTATTTTGGGACCATACTAATATCCTTTGGCTGGGTGCGGAGGATATTATAAAATACGACTTGCGTATAACCCCGACGCGTAATCCTCCATTTAAAACCTATATCAGAAAAGTGCAGGTAGGGCAAGATTCCATAATTTTTGGCGGGATGAACTCCCATAAAAAAACGCCCATACTTGCCTATTCCAAAAATGCCCTGAGTTTCCAATTTGCTTCGCCCCTATTTGAGAACAGATCTGGCAATAGCTATCAGTTTTTTCTAAGAGGTTTCGACAAAGATTGGTCTGGGTGGGCCGTTGGCACAAAAAAGGAATATACCAATATCGCTGAGGGAGAATATCAGTTCAGGGTAAGGGCCAAAGATACCTTTGGAGCAATAAGCGAGCTTGGTGTTTTTGACTTTGAAATCCTACCCCCATGGTACCGAACCTGGTGGGCCTATGTACTATACATCTTCCTATTTATAGGTTTTCTGTGGATACTTCTCCGATGGCGTTCCCGACAATTGAATGCAAAAAACGAGGCCCTTGAAAAATTGGTCGACGTGCGGACTTCCGAAGTGCAACATCAAGCGAACCAATTATTGATACAAGCTGAAAAACTGCTGGAACTTGACAAGGCCAAATCCCGTTTCTTCGCCAACATCTCCCACGAGTTCCGCACCCCGCTTACCTTAATCAAAGGTCCCATAGAGCAGTTGGAACAGAACTTCAGCGAAAAGTTAAGTTTGGATACCGTAAAGATGATTCGGCGTAATGCCAACCGCCTTCTCAATATGGTCAACCAATTACTTGACCTATCCAAAATCGATGAGGGTAGTCTAAAACTCGCACCGACCGAAGGAGATGTCTATAAATGCCTACGGGCTGCCGCATCATCCTTCAACTCCCACGCCGCACAGCGCAATATGGACTATCGGGTCGAGATTCCCACTACCGTACTTTGGGCTTCCTTCGATAGAGACAAATTGGAAAACATCGTTTACAACCTGCTGGGCAACGCCTTTAAGTTTAGTGGCGACGGTTCGGAAATCACCTTTAGTTCGAAATACACCGAATATGGACTTCAAATACGGGTTTCCGATTCGGGAAAAGGGATTCCGGAAGACAAACTGCCCTTTATTTTCGAACGTTTTTATCAAGTGGATGACACCAACATCCGCGAAAAGGGAGGTTCGGGAATCGGGCTTTCGCTCTCCAAAGACCTTGTCGAACTTATGGACGGTACCATTACCGTTTCCAGTATCGTCGGAAAAGGCACCTTTTTTAAACTACAGTTACCGATTCAGGAAATAAAGACACGTTTTAAGAAAGCAGAGGTAATTGAGACCTTTGATGATGTCAAACTTATATCCAAACCTTTCGAATTCACCAAAACGGACAAGAGAACCCTGCCTACTATTTTATTGGTCGAGGACAACAACGACATGCGGCACTTCATCAAGGAACAACTGATAAAATTCTACAGAGTAAAAGAGGCCATTAATGGAGAGACGGGACTAAAGAGAGCGATTGCGAATCCCCCCGACCTCATCATTACCGATTTAATGATGCCAAAAATGGACGGCATAGAACTCTGCAAAAAGCTAAAGACCGAGGTGCATACCAGCCATATCCCCATAATCATGCTGACCGCGAAAGCAGGAATGGACAACAAGATAGAAGGTCTTGAAACCGGGGCCGACGACTACCTCACAAAGCCCTTTGCTAGCAAGGAACTGTTGGTGCGTGCTAAAAACCTGATCGAGCAGCGTCGGAAGCTTAGGGAGCTGTACAGTAACAAGGAGGTTCAGATAGATCCCATGAAGATTACGGTCACTTCCATCGATCAAAAGTTTCTGGAAGAAGTGTTGGCCCTATTGGAAGAGAATTACTGGGATTCCGATTTTGGGGTGCCAAAAATGCAAGAGGCAATGGCCATGAGCAAGACCCAACTGCACCGAAAACTAAAAGCCTTGACCAATGAGGCCCCCGGCGAGCTGCTGCGCAACTTCCGGTTAAAAAGAGCGGCCCAATTGTTGTCCCAAAAAGCGGATAGTGTTACTCAAATCGCGTATAAGGTTGGCTTCAACAACCTATCGTATTTTGCCAAATGTTTTAAGGAACTGTACGGGGTGTCGCCTTCTTCTTATTAGAAATTGGAGACAAGAAACAGAAGGCAAGACTCTTAAAATTCTATTTTCAAAATTGGTTTAGGATTTTTCATTTTTCAAATCTTTACATCATCAACCCATCTTCGACTTTTCAAATTGGACCATTTATTACTGCCCACGGCAACTGCCCACTGCCCACTTTTTTACAATCCATAACCCAATCCTAACCACCTATCATTCAATACCTACAATGTATCATCTTCAAACAATTTTCGATGTTGGAACCTTACTGTTAGTATCTGGCACTCAGGTATTAGCGATTGAGGTATCCCTGCTATAGATTTGGAGTATTGATTGAGGGCATACCGAACCCGCTAATTTTCGAAGCTTAAATATTCCCACTAAAAAAAGAATCGGGAAAATGCATATTCATTAAAAAATCAGAAATCATGGAAATAATAAAAAGTATCGAAAGAATCCCAAAGACAAGGATGCATAAAATTATAAATATCCTATGGTCAATACTGTTTCTTATTGCCACATTGCTCATCGCCATGGGGTTGACCAGCTGTAGCAAAGATGAGCCCAAACAAGACCCAAACCCGCTCCAAAACACCGGATGGCCATCAACTGATTTTATCCGAATTTCAAATGGCGAAAGGGAATCTATTGGTCCATTGCAATGGCAATTCGTCGACTGTTGAAATTTCGTTGGAGGGCATGATTCCAAATGGAACCTACACCTTTTGGCTGGCGTATTTGAAAAGGAAGGTGTCTGTGGGCCAGCGTATCGATTTTGCAAACGATTTTGTAAATCAGACGAACCCTCCCATTGGGCCGTCGGACGGATCTGGTAACGTTGTGGTTGCCGACGCCGATGGTAAAATTAACCTAAGGCTTGAACATTCGACTTGTATCCTCACCGATGAGGTAGCCCTTGTCATCCCTGTTCTTTATCATCTCAACGGGAAGACCTTTGGGGGTGGCCACCAACCTGATGCCGAAGAAATGGTACAGCTACTGGTGTACTTTGAATAGGTAAATGGATGATTTCATACAAAGGTTCCCCAAAATAGAAATAACAATTTAAATTTTAAAGTCATGAAAACAAAAAAACAGCTTAAGCTCTTCGAAGCCGAACAAGACACCAATAAGGGCCTCTTTTTAAACACCATAAAAAAATATTTGACAATCATGCTTTGCACTATGGCAGTAGTAAGCTGTAGTAAAAGTGATTCCGATCCCGACCCTAATCCTGACCCTAACCCGGTGGTTCATACTATTACTGCTATCGAGCCTACCAGCGGTGCGGTGGGAACGGAAGTTACGATTACAGGAACTAACTTTAGCAGTACGGCAGGGGAAAACGCCATCACCTTTAACGGGACTGCAAGTGCGGCAACATCGGCCTCGGCAACTCAATTGCGTGCTAACGTGCCAGAAGGTACAACCACAGGTCCGGTAGCGGTAACGGTTAAGGGCAAAGCGGTCAATGGACCTAGTTTCACGATAATTACCGGTAATGCATCCCTTTGTGACCAGATTGAAATTACCGAGGATACCATATGGGAAGATGTTGAAGCAGGCGACGCGGTAGATTACGTGGTTCAGTGTGCCATTTCTGTAAAGGGGAATGCTTTGTTGACTATTCGACCCGGCGTAATCATTGCCTTTGAAGGAGCCGAAAGTGGCGTTTTTGCGACCGAAGGCGGGGGGATAAAAGCCATTGGAACGGAAACAGATCCGATAAAATTACTGGGCACCAGCGAAAACAAAGGTGTGTGGAAGGGCGTATACTTTGCGTCGAACCATCCCGAGAATCGGTTGGAAAACGTAAGCGTAAGCCATGCTGGTCGCACTGCTTCCGGACAATCGGGCGAAAAAGGTGCGGTGCAGCTCACCCGCGGTGACGAATCCGGGGCCGCCATTGTCAATTGTAGCATCACCGATAATGACGGGTATGGGATTTACATCACCGATAAAGCCGATTTGGATGATTTTTCGGGCAACACCATCACCGACAATGCAGGCGCCCCGATTGGCCTATATTTTAATCAACTCAGCATCTTGGATGGGGATTCAGACTATCAGGGCAACGGGAAGGATTATGTTGAAATCCGCGAAAATGACATTGAGGAGGACGATGTTGCCATGGCGATGTTGAATGTTCCTTACCGCTTTGTAGAAAGTAAAAAGTATAATGTCAACAGGGCTTTGACCATCAGTCCGGGCAGCGTTCTTGAGTTTACCAACGGCTCGGGGTTCCGATTGGGGGAACAGGAGGCCGATTGTATCACCACCACTGGTTCATTGAATGCCACGGGAACTGCACAAAACCATATCATCTTCAAAGGAATTGTCGAAGGCAAAGGCACATGGCTGGGGCTTGGCTTTAATTCTTCCAGTTCGAACAATAAGCTGATCTATTGTGACATTTCAGGGGGAGGCAGCGATAAAATCTACAATGGTTCCCAGTTTTCGGCCAACATTGCCTTGCAATGTGAAAGCCGCGTAAGTATACAGCAGACCTCAATAACGGATAGTGGGGCGTTTGGCATCTACATGGATGATCCTGATGCCAAATTGGAGGATTTTGAAGAAAACACTTTGATAAACAACGAATTGGCACCTATTCTGATTCATTTGCCACAAGTTGATCAGTTGGATACCGCATCTTCATATTCGGAAGAAAATGGCAGGGCCTATATACAGGTATTCGGTCGGGCCATCAAAGATGCCGACCTTACCTTGGCCAAATTGGAAGTTCCCTATCGTATCGCACGGGATGAAGATGGACGGGTTACCTATGTGGAAAGGGCATTGACCATTCTACCCGGTGTAATTATGGAGTTCGAAACTGCGGCCGGAATCATATTAGGGCACCCCAGTTTCGATTGTACTCCGCTTACGGGGTCCTTGCATGCCGAAGGTACGGCTGAGGAACCTATTATTTTTAAAGGAGTAACCGATGGCCAAGGTACATGGCGTGGTATTGGCATTAATTCCAGCACC
>JAGXIC010000114.1 GCA_024635875.1 Pricia sp. | reverse complement strand
GAGGCGATGTTGAACAGTCTTTCAAAAACTCCCCTATTCGTAAAACGGAAAGAAAATTGGGACGCTCGACATTGGAAGCACGCAGAGTACTTCATCATTGAAAATTTGGAGCATGGTCTGAAGTCGTTTGAATTGAATAAAATGAAATTAAAGGTCATTTCTTACTTGATTGCCCGAAAAAAAAGAGTAGTCATCAATTCCGAAATTTATCCCAACCAAATTCTTGCCATTTACAAGCCTTTGCTTGAAGGGGGGACTGATCAAAATGAAAATGACCTGATCAGTGACCACAATTCATGGCGAAATATATTCGGTGCCTTTCCGCAAATTCTGATAGGCATGACCGACCAGAAAAACCAAGTTATAAAATCGCTCGATAAAAAAACAGATCAAAAACAGATCGTCGAAAATATTGGCAATGAGCTAGGCTACAGTCAATTCCTGCCCAAGTTGGCCCCTGTGATAATGGCTAGATATCAAGAAGCCCATTTCGATACGCAAAGTATGATCTTACATGTGCAGAAATTAAGCCATGGATATTATACGGATATTTGGAACGCCCTGCCCGCCAGGGAACGTTATATGCTCTATGATTTGGCCAAAGATGGTTTTATGAACATAAAAAATGGAAACTCCCTTTTTTCCCTTATGAAAAAAGGACTTGTGGTCTGGCGCGATCGGCCCGCGATTTTCAACCAAAGTTTTCAGAATTTTATTGTCTCGTTCGTTTCCAAAAAAGAAGCACTACAGCTTGAAGTACGGAACAGAAAAGACAGCTCGTGGGGCACCATTAAAATTGTAATGTATTTGATGATTTTGACCTTGGTGGTATTTATCCTGCTAGGAGAACCAGGTATCTTGGAAGATTTTGAAGAACTTTTGGCCGCGGTAGGCGGACTGGGTGTCATACTACCTATAATAAGTACCATTCTGGGCAAAAGTGGCGAGAAATAATAAGAACGAGAGAGTCCTTATGATAGCCAATCAATCTTCAGAGTTACTTAGACCTTAGATGACCCGAACCTATCAGTAAAATTAAGTTTGAAGCTTCCTACTTTCCAAGTTCGATATTTTGAAAGGCAGCAAGGACTAAATCCCAAGCTATTTTCTGCTTTTTTCAGATGATTGCAATCTGCTGTCTATGCCAAATCTGAAAACGTTGTTTGATTCGACATAAAGATCATGGGCCAAATTCGTTAAGATGGATAAGCCATTTGTTTCAGTATATTGGAATAAAGACTGTCGTAAGAGTAAGACCACGCTATCGCTATCCGGCCGTTCCTTTTAAAATATTCCAATAAACCAGAATCTGTAACATTCCGTAGGATAGAAATAGCGGCATCGGTCGTAGTGGAAACCAAATTGTAATCTGTAGTTGCTAGAGCCTGTTGAAACTAAACGAAAATCCATTTTTAGGCTTAGTGTTAACAGGCCTTAGTTTATATCGGCAAATGCAGTATTGATTCCGTAAATTATTCTTGTATAATTTGCTGCTACCAAAACCGCCTCTGTTTCCAAATCAAACGATTCGAGATGGGATGATTGGTTGGTGTCAGCAAACGTTTAAGGGTATCACGCCCCGTGAATAGGCCAAAACGAAAATTGCGGAAACTACCACTGCCGATACGTGTTTTCTGTTATTTATTAACGTATTTTTTTTGCGCTGTTATACAGAAAAATCCCCTAAAGTCCGCTCATCTAGACTATACCGGCAGCATGAAATGGCGTTACCAAATGAATAGGGGTGCCATTAATTTCTATCAAATCTCCGCACCAAACCCTCTGATAAAGATTGTGTAAATCGTTTCTGTCCGCATCGGTGAGTACACTTTTGTTACCATAGTTCATGATCGAAAACGGATTGTGTTCTCCAAAAATTTCGGAAGGCCAGGCTTCCTCACTGATTTTGGCAAAAAAATGTCGTAGCCCGAAAACATGCCCTAGTTCATGTACCATGGTCTCGACTTGTTCTTGTCTATCTTGCTCGAACATTTTTGGATAGATGACCAATTGATGTCTGCCGGCGTCTGGAAAAAAGGCACTGGCAAGAACGCATCCAACGGCATTGCAGTTGTCCGATGACCTTATATCGATTTGAAAGTCAGAGTTATCAGCATTTTAACTGAACCTGATAGGCACGGCAGCTCCCCAATTCATGAGCGCTTCACCAAGCAATGCCCTAACGTATTTTTTTATCCCTTCCGGGTTTTCCACTAAAATTGATATGTATATCCATAATTAAATTTTTTTGTAATTCATCGTAAAATCTACTGGTTCATAATGGCATATCCCGCATCAAGCTGCAGGGTATTGCCCGTAAGGTTTTTGACCTCAATGAAGTACTTGATTTTCGTACTGGTCTGCCTAAAGACCTTTATCTTCCATTCCAGTTGCGCGGGTCCGTCTTGAACGGGACTATTAGGTACACAGTTCATACCACATACCAAGCTTCTGGCCAACTATGTGTAAACCATTTACGCGTGCTATTTGCAGGAATACTGCCAGTAAATTGAACACCTACTCTCATAATATTAAGATTTTATGGAAAGGCCATCTTTTTAGACCTTTCCGAATTAGTGCCACTTTCTTACTTTCGAAACTATTACGCAGTAAAAGCCTTCAACATTTACCGGATGCTTTAGTAGTCACACCACAAAGGAATTTGAGGGGAGTTTGTGTCGTTTCACAGCGTCACCCTACTCTAGCAGTAAGCCATCCAAAATATCTCTTACCTTCTCACTGTTCCAATCTGCGGCACCGGTTTCCTTGATGATGATGTTCCCTTGGGCATCTATGATGTAGTTGGTGGGAATACTGCTTTCCTGAAGTATCTCCGGGGCTTGCATTTGGGGACTATAGACGGGAAGGTCATATCCTTTTTTGATCAAAAACCGCTGGACTACCTCCGTGTCCTCTTGGCTCAGCAATACAAAATTGACTTTATCGCCATAGTCCGTATACAACCGTTGAATACCGGGAAGCTCCGCAATACACGGTGCGCACCAAGTAGCCCAATAGCTTAAAAAAGTAAGCCTTCCTTGTCCAATAGGGATGATTTTTGGCACTCCGTTCAAATCTCGTAAGGCATATTGAAACGGTCTTACCTGTTCTTGGTCCTCAAGGTTTTGCATTCTTGGAGACCAGACCGCTACCTTTAGCCTATTGAGCGCAACTTGTATCGGATTGCGGGTCTGTGGGATGAGCAACAGGGCAATGAAAATGACGAAGATGAGGTCGCTTATTTTAAATTTTCGTTTTTTCATAGGACGTAAAAATAGCCTAAATCTTTGTCGCCTTCGTAAACTAGAGTACCGACTGATTTTCCAGGTAAACTTATCACCACAGAAGTGTCGCCCAGCTGCACAGCAATGGTTTTATCCGCAGTATTTTTATTCTGAAGAATGGTGACCAGGGCACCCTTGGGGGTCTTAAAGGCGACATTAGGTACATCGGTCAAGGCAGTAGACCCGATCCGAAGTGAACCTTGGGGCACGAATTTCGATGCATGTGCGATAGTGTAGTAGGCAGGGTTGCGTATAACGCTATCACCCGTTATGGTCAGGGCTCCCAAACAGCGGTCACAACCCCCACGGTCGGTATGTGGCTCTTGGTTTTCATCTGCCGCCAAGTTCCATTCCAAGACGGTTTTGCTCCAGTTTCTGGTAGCGCCGATAATCAGGTTTTCGTTATGCCAAGCCACATCACCTTCAAAATCACCCGGTGCACCTACCCATTGCTCCGTAAAATAAAGGTTTTTTGAAGGATGTGCCTCATGTACCTCGGACAATGCTTCGATTTTACCGCCATAAAGGTGAAAGGCCGAGCCATCTATATATTGGGCCGCTAGGCTATCGTTCAAAATGGAAATCGGATAATCGGGCCGGTCCGCATTATGGTCATAAATTATAATTTTTGTTTGGATGCCAAGTGCTTTAAAAGTAGGTCCCAAATTATCTTTGATAAAAGCCGCCTGTTGGTCGGCATGCATTAAAAGACTCGGATTGTTTCCCGGATGCAAGGGTTCGTTCTGTATGGTCAGGGCATCTATGGTAATACCGTGCTTCCCCATTTCTTGGATGTATTTGGCCAAATAGTTTGCATAAACGGCATGGTACTCCGGCAATAAACTGCCGCCTCGGGTGTCTTTGTTGTCTTTCATCCAAACGGGGGGAGACCATGGGGAACCCATTAGTTTGATATCCGGAGCAATTTGCAGGATTTCCTTGAGTACCGGAATCAGGTACACTGTGTCATACGCCATGGAAAATTGGGCAAGCTCCATATCGGTCTCCCCTGAGGCTAAGTCATTATACGACCAAGGCCGCTCGTCTAGGTCAGAACCGCCAACACTTAACCGAAGATAGCTGACCGCAATGTCATCATCCCCTGTACCGAATAGTTCCTGTAATAAGGCTGCCCGTGCCGTTGCGGACATAGTACTTAAATGAAAGGCACTGCCGCCGGTAAGGGTATACCCGAAACCGTCTATGTTTTGGAAGGTGGTGGTTGGGTCTACCTGTATGGTATCTTCTGGTACAGCTGTGTCGTTCGCAGCTACCTCATGTTCCTGTAGAAGTTGGGATTTGTCCAGCGCCGTGATGTAGATTTTTGCGGCTGCTTTGGTGTTTTCCGGCTCGTTTTTTTGTTTCGGGGAACAGCCGGACCCGATGACGAGACAAGTAAATGCGAGTAAAAAGTAGGTGCGATAAGAAGGTGCTTTGTTTTTTTTCATAGGATAAAATTACGACCGATAACTATATGTGCTTCCGCACAAAATTAAAGTCCGCTGCCTTTGCGATATCAATACCACACTGGTAGGGGTGCACAAAAAGTGTACATTTTTCTATGTTGCCATTATGAGCGACCTGAGAAATTGATAAAAACAACTTTATGATTATTTTTGAACGTAACTCAAATATCCTTTGAAATTATGAAATTTTTTTCATGCAACTCCTTAATTACATTTACAGTTTTACTGAGTCTTCACGCCATAAATGCACAGGTCCCCCCTGAATTTAAAATACCTTACGAGAAGTTCACATTGGACAATGGCCTAGAAGTCATTCTCCACGAAGACCATAGTGATCCGATAGTGGCCGTTGCCACGATGATGCACGTAGGTTCGAACCGAGAGAAACCGGGCAAGACTGGGTTCGCGCATTTTTTTGAGCACATGAGCTTTAACGATTCGGAGAACGTGCCTGTCGGGGCCAACCGTAAGATGATTCCCGAATGGGGCGGTAGCCGCAATGGGGGTACGTGGAGCGATGGTACCGTGTATTACGAAGTGGTGCCGAAAGATGCCTTTGAAAAGATTCTGTGGATCGATTGAAAAATATCAGTAAATACGGGCTATCGCCCGATTATATAGGGCAAGATCAAAAAGAGCTTATGGGTATGGAACTTCAGGATTTCAAATCGGTCATCGAACAATACATCCAAGAAAAAGATATGGTCTATGTGGTTGTAGGTGACAAGGCCACCCCAATGGTAGAAGTTAAAAAACTGGGCAAACCGGTCGTGGAATTGGATGTTGATGGGAATCGGATAGATTGATTTATCGTTGCGTCAATTGGTTGAATCACCTTGATAATCCACATGCTTTGCAGGTGGTAATGTTCTGACGGCTATGCCTATTTAAAATCCCCATATCTTTACATAAAATTTAAGGAGTTAAAAGTTGGAAAGCGAAAATATAAATCTGACCCTGCCCATAAAAATTCCATACGGGGTCTTGCAGCAGCTTACGGATAGAGCCCTTATTGGAATGGAAATTGGTACGGGCGAGCGCAAACAGGGCAAAATACTGGGTACAAGCTTGGGAGCAAGCCTTCTGTCGGAATATGATGTCGTATTGGGACTCAAAATGCGTATTCTCAGCAAAATAGTCACCAAAGAAGTAGAGGTGTTTATACAGGTCTCCTTGGCCTACGATCCCGATTTTGGGGAGCTTTCGGTCGATACCTTTAAAATAGCTTCAAAAAGCAAGAATTTTCTTTTGGATAAAACCTTGCAAATACTTGCCAATAGAATTTACTATCGTAAAGTTTTGGATACCGCCACGTACAATTTGAATAAACTGATCGATCCCCTCCTTCTTAGCTTAAACGAAAAGTTGGCATCGGGAATTTCTGTTGTTCAAGCTATGATTCTTCAGGGAAACATGGAAAAAATAACCATACCAGAAATCGAAATCTTAACTGATCACGTATTGGTTCATGTCCATTTCAAGGGTGCCGCTGAGGTAAGCGTTCAGAAAATTCCGGGTACTGATTTCAAACTATAGTTATCGGAATAGGACCAACGTCTTTGTGCAAATCACCCCTTAGCAAGAGGAGGTACCCCCGGAGGCACGCAGGCCTATTCCCAAATAAACCCATTTCTCAAACTCTTAACACCGCTTTTAAGAAGAAATACCTATTTTAAGTCCGTCAATCACAAAATCCAATTCGATGCACTACTCTAGAAGACAAATATTGCAATTGTATGGACTTTCGGGTCTCGGTCTGGCCGTGACCCCCTCTTTATTTTCATTTAAGAAAAACGAAATCATGCGACAACGGGCGATTCCGAGTTCGGGCAAAAAATTGCCAGTTGTGGGCATTGGCACCTGGCAAACGTTCGATGCCAACGGTGACTCGGCATCCCTGGCAACTTTAAAGCAAGTGTTGATCGAGACTAATAAATTGGGGGGAAGCGTCATCGACTCCTCCCCGATGTACGGCAGTTCTGAAGCAACCGTGGGGCAATTGACGGCGACCCTACCGAGCCAAGATGACTTTTTCTATGCTACCAAGGTGTGGACATCAGGCCAACAGGCGGGCATCGATCAAATGAACAGTTCATTTCAAAAAATGAAACGCTCCACGATGGATCTGATGCAAATCCATAACCTGGTCGATTGGGATACCCATGTAAAAACGATAAAGGAGTGGAAAGAAGAAGGCAAAATCACCTATTGGGGCCTTACCCATTATGTAGATTCGGCACACGCTACACTTGAGAAGATTATTCAGAATGAAAAACCCGATTTTGTACAGTTTAATTATTCCATTCGTTCCCGACATGCCGAAAAATCCTTATTTGACACCTGCCAAAAATACGGTACGGCGGTCATCATCAACCAGCCTTTTGAAAGCGGTTCCCTTTTTCGAAAGGTAAAGGGCAAAGCATTGCCATTATGGGCCAAGGAGTATGGCATTAAAAGTTGGGGGCAGTATTTTCTAAAGTTTATCCTTTCCAATGAAACGGTGACCTGTGTGATTCCCGGTACTTCAAAACCACACCACGCCATCGATAATATGGGGGCGGGCTATGGGGCATTGCCAGATACCAAGGGTCGGGAGAAAATGGCCGCTTATCTGAATTCTTTATAAGTTGTTTCTTTACCGGGCCCGTCGAAACTTTTAAACGTCGGAAGTATTTTTAGCATTACGGGTAAATTCCAAGGTATTACTGCAGGTGCTAAAAGTGTTGTGAGCATTGCAATCTTTGGTCAAGGTTTTTTTCGTAGTTTATCTAGACTGTCCATCTCTTTTCTAAAGCGCAGAATTATCAAGGTATCCAATTGTTTGGAGATACTGTCTTGCATGGCGCGCCAGTTGCCCGCGTTCATTTGGAGGTTAAATTTTTCAATAGCTTTAAATCTTTGCACATTATGCCTGTTCGCTTCCCAATACGTGGTCGTGCTTTCTCGGTGTTTCAGATCCTGTAGGTAGATGCCAATGCCAAATCCGACACAAATAATGGCCACGATAATGAAAAGGTTTTTCTTTTTTATCATACAGATGCATTGAAGTTCGTCAGTGCCTCGTTCAGTGTTCGCCAACCACTTCTTAGGTGAAATACCTAGATGTTCCGGACAGCCCGGGTTCTTAATAAAATATTTCATATGAAGTCAGTAACCTTGTGATTACGACAAATGAAATGATATATGCAAAAATGCGACATTAAACGCTGGGAAGCAATAAAAGGCGTTATTCCGGTGGGTTTAGACGTTCAAACCAAGGTGCCGGATTACTCCTTTGCCCGTCACTGCTCTTTATCTCGCCGCTGAGGACTGTTTGGAGGGTAATTTAAAAAAAATCGCTTCATCGTACGCCATTCGATTCGCTGGAGAGCAATTTTCTAAACCTAAATAATAAATTAATAGGAAAAAAATAATAGCATTGTTCGGAGCAACGGGACGGACAGGTCGGAAAAATGGAACTGAATACAAATCT
>JAGXIC010000113.1 GCA_024635875.1 Pricia sp. | reverse complement strand
GTTCTGGGCATCGATTTCAGGAACGGGGTCGACCCCTGTTTTGTGGGGATTGCCAAAAACAACGAAGGGTATTTAGAGCTGAACGATTACCTTTCCGAACATCTGCGCCACGAAAAGTCGTTTTTAAAAAGTGCGCCCGAATTTCAAAACGCCTTTGTTGTTTATCCGTTTGAAAAAGTAATACAGGAACAGCGAAAATCATTTACCGACTATGAGTTCATTGGCATATCCATCAACGATTTGAGGCGACTTCCGTTTTCCGGGTTACTTAAATTCAAGGATAGACTGGTCGTACAGCAACCGGTCACCTTTCGCAACAAACGCGATTTTAACGCCCATCGATTGCTACGCGCCATCGACAATAATACCTTGCTGAGTAAACTCTCGACGATGGAGCAGGCTTCGGAAGACGAAAAAATGTTCCCCATTGAAAATTTGGCGGCCGCTTTTTCGGAGTACACTTTTATATTGGAGAATACGGAGCGGCTGCTGAATTCCTGTTCCATCCATTTTGATTTTTCCAAGGGGCGAAAGCCGCAGAACCTTCAATGTTACAATGCGAACGGTGAAGAAGACGAAGCTATGTTGAAAAGGCTTTGTCAAGAAGGGCTGCCCTATCGCTATCCCGAAGGTGGCGATGATGTGATCGCACGTCTGGAAAAAGAATTTGGACTCATTATTGGAATGGGCTTTGTTTCCTATTTTTTGATCAATTGGGATATTGTCTCCTATGCCCGAAAACAAAATTTTTTCTACGTAGGCCGAGGTAGCGGTGCCAATAGTATCGTGGCCTATCTCTTACGGATCACCGATGTAGACCCCATGGAACTCGATCTCTATTTCGAACGGTTCATCAATCTCTACCGTGCCAACCCACCGGATTTCGATATCGATTTTTCACACCGCGACCGGGCGATAATGACCGAATATATTTTCAAACGTTTCAAGAATGTAGCCCTTCTAGGAACTTATGTTACTTTTAAATGGCGGGGCATGGTACGGGAACTGGGCAAGGTCTTCGGCCTGCCCAAAGATGAAATCGATTTGCTATGCGACGGTAACTTTCAGGCATCCCGGCTCGATAAGGTTTCCACTTTAGTCATCAAATACACCAGCTTGTTACAAGGCATGCCCAACTACCTGAGCATTCACGCCGGAGGAATTCTGATTACCGAAAAACCGATACACTGGTTTTCGGCAACCCATATGCCGCCCAAAGGCTTTCCCACTACACAATACGATATGGTGATTGCCGAAGATGTCGGCCTGTATAAATTCGACATCCTCGGGCAGCGGGGCCTATCGAAAATCAAGGAAACTTTGGATATTCTAGAACACGACCGACCGGAGGAGTTCGCCAAATTCGATATCCACGATATCAAGGCCTTCAAAAAAGACCCGGTCATTAATAACTTGGTCAAGACGGCGCAGTGTATGGGCTGTTTTTATGTGGAGTCCCCCGCTATGCGTATGCTGCTCAAGAAACTGGAAGTCGACACCTATTTGGGCCTGGTCGCCGCTAGTTCGATTATTCGCCCAGGGGTCGCGAAAAGCGGGATGATGCGTGAGTATATCCTCCGCCATCGAAACAAGGGCAGGGCGGAGGAAAAGGCGCATCCCGTGATGTTGAATATCATGCCCGAGACCTATGGCGTCATGGTTTACCAAGAAGACGTCATCAAGGTCGCCCACCATTTCGCGAACTTGGATCTTGGCGAGGCCGATGTGCTACGGCGGGGCATGAGCGGCAAGTTCCGTTCACGGGAGGAATTCCAGCGCGTAGAAGAAAAATTTATTGATAACTGTCGGAAAAAAGGCTACGACGATACGCTTATTTTCGAGATTTGGAACCAGGTCGCCAGCTTCGCCGGATATGCATTTGCCAAGGGGCATTCCGCTTCCTATGCCGTGGAAAGTTACCAGACCTTGTTCTTACGTGCCTATTATCCCTTGGAATACATGGTCGCCGTTCTCAATAACGGTGGCGGATTTTATCGTTCGGAATTCTATGTGCACGAGGCACGGATGTTGGGGGCAAAAATTCATCCCCCCTGTATCAATACAAGCAACAATGGGAACCGCATCCATGGAAAAAATCTCTACCTCGGCTTCGGCTTCTTGCGCGAGCTTGAAGACCGGGTTTCGAAACGCATCCTAAAAGAACGGGCGGCAAACGGAACTTTCATTTCCTTAGAGGATTTTCTCGACCGGGTAGCCATATCTATAGAACAGGTAAGCATCCTTATCCGCATCGATGCTTTTCGGTTCACAGGTACGAACAAACACGAACTCTTGTGGAAGGCGCATCTGTTTTTGGGAAAGACCCAAAAAATCGATTACCCCAAACTTTTCAGGCCCGACCATCAAGATTTTGAAATCCCCTCTTTACATGCCACCAGACTTGAAATGGCCTTTACCCAGCTTGAGCTGTTGGGGTTCGCCTTGTGCAGTCCGTTCGAACTATTGATCGACCCCCCAAAGAACACGACCGGCAGCAAAGATCTGGCACGTTATCTAGAACGGCATATCGATATTTACGGCTATCTCGTCACTGTAAAAAATACCAAGACCCATAAGGGTAGTCCCATGCAGTTTGCCACGCTGCTCGACCAACAAGGCCAGGTGTTCGACACCGTACTTTTCCCGCCGATAGCCGCCAAATACCGATTTCGCGGTAGGGGTATTTACCGTTTTTATGGTAAAGTCGTCAGTGAATTTGGATTTCTCAGTATCGAGGTCGTCAAAATGCGAAAGGAAGATTATGTGCAAGACCCGCGGTATGCCGATATGAAGATGAGCACAAAGGTGTTCGAGGCAAAGAAAAAATCACAATCTACTACTGATGAGCTTAGTAAGGGTGCTGAAGGGCGAGCATGAAAAAAGGAGCCTAAAGATTTCTCCTTCGCAGGAATGGCAAAACAGCCTTGATAAACCAAAAAGGGCGCTATCAATGAAGACCATACTCTTTTATCGAGAACACGATATGACGATGAAAACAATTACCTCCGTTATTTAGTACATGACAAACCTAGTAAGGGTTCGATGCTTCTCAAACGTTTTGATGGGAAGCTAAGAAAACTTGTGGTGTAACAAGGCATTTTTTTTTCTTAGGCGAACTAGGGAAAATTCGTGTTCACAAGGAAGCAAATCAAAGTGTACTTTGCACTATAAATATGCTTATTTTAGAAGCATGGAAGATTTTAATTGGATATTTCAGCTTTTGGGCCGTTTTCATCCCTTAGTAGTACATTTTCCGATTGGCCTGTTGGTAGTTGCCTGGTTCTTCGAGTTGCTTACGATTGGGGGAAAACGACCAGGTCTACGTGAGGGTATTCATTGGATGGTCTATCTCGGCGGGGCATTCGCTATTCTTTCTGCAGTATTAGGTTGGTTATTGCGAACACAAGACGATTACGGTGGCGAATTGGTCGACAACCATCAATATGTGGGTATTGCCACCGCCGTTTTCGCACTCGTTACCGCACTACTATTGCGAAGGACCTTGAAAGGTAAATTGCCCGATTTTCGCGCGTATAGGTCAGGGCTTACGGCAACCGTACTCTTATTGACCGTGGCCGGTCATTTGGGTGCCAACCTCACGCATGGCGAAGATTTTTTGACGAGTGTTTTGCCGGGAAGCAAAAGTACATACGACGATAGTAAGGGTGTAGCCCTGTTGGCCGAACTGAAAAAGTTAGATTCCATTTCCGACACACAGCAAGACCGACTGAACCTAGAGGTCAGGGCTATTTTTGCACATAATTGCTACCAATGCCATAGCGAGAACAAACAAAAAGGTGAATTGGTTCTCGAAAACAAGGAAGGAGTTTTCAGAGGTGGGGAATCCGGGGCGGTAATTGTTGCCGGTACCCCAGAGGAGAGTGAACTATACAAGCGTATCACCCTTTCCCCGAACGATGATAACGTAATGCCCAAAAAAGGTAAAGTTTTAGGGGATAGTGAAATAGCCCTTATCAAATTATGGATTCAAAATGGGGCACATTGGTCCGATAAAGCTTTGAAAGTGTTTCCGGAGGCAGAATTGGCACTTGAAAAACCTAAGTTGCCTGAATCCGATCAAGAACATCCCGTAGATAAATTGATTGCCGCATATTTCGGGAAGCAAGGTGTTGATTGGCCAGAAGTCGTAGATGACCGAATTTTTATAAGACGTAGCTATTTGGATATCGTCGGACTGCTTCCCGAACCGGAAATTATTGCCGCATTTAAAAAAGATACGAATCCCAATAAAAAAGAAAAACTCATCGATAGCCTATTGGGCGACAACCATAATTACACCCAGCACTGGCTAAGTTTTTGGAACGACCTTTTGCGAAACGATTACAGCGGTACTGGATTCATAACCGGCGGAAGAAAACAAATAACCGATTGGTTGTATACCTCGTTACTCCATAACAAGCCTTACGACGAAATGGTAAGGGAATTGGTCGATCCAGTTGACGGGTCAGAAGGCTTCATAAAAGGAATCGAATGGCGCGGGGTCGTAAACGCCAGTCAACGTACCGAAATGCAGGCTGCACAAAATATTGGGCAATCGTTAATGGGCGTAAATGTAAAATGCGCTTCGTGCCACAATAGTTTTGTAAGCAACCTGACCTTGGAGCAGTCCTATGGCTTCGCTTCTATTTTTGCCGATTCCGTTCTGGAACTGAACCGCTGCGACAAACCTTTGGGAAAAATGGCCAGTGTGAATTTCCTCTATCCCGAACTGGGCAATGTGGAGGCCGAGAGCGTTAAAGAACGGTTGTCAAAACTTTCCGAAGTCATGGCGAAACCTGAAAATGGAAGATTGTACCGTACTATTGCCAATCGTTTTTGGGAACGGTTGATGGGTAGGGGTATTATAGAACCGGTGGACGAGATGGATAATGAACCCTGGGATGCGGATCTGTTGGATTGGTTGGCAGCGGATTTTATCGATTCGGGGTACGACCTCAAACAGTTGATCAAACGTATCATGACCTCGAAGACCTATCAACTGCCAACTGTGCATTATGGAAAGCAGGAGGATGTCAGATCGAATTATGTATTTGAGGGACCGATATTACGCCGGTTGAGTGCGGAACAGTTTTCAGATGCGGTCAGCCAAGTGATTTCTCCGGTGTATCCGACTGTAGCGT
The DNA here is from genome assembly GCA_024635875.1 of Pricia sp. Taxonomy (GTDB): domain Bacteria; phylum Bacteroidota; class Bacteroidia; order Flavobacteriales; family Flavobacteriaceae; genus Pricia. Next base: position 1,177 of record JAGXIC010000113.1, on the reverse strand, counting down.
ATAATCCAAATGGGAAAGAGCTATCCGCCAAACGAGTATGGCATCGTGAAAAAAAGTTTGATCGCGATGTACTTCCAGAGCCGGGAAAAAGGTATTTTAGAAAGAGTTTTAAGCTTCCGAATAGAAACATGGAAAGTGCCAAGGTATTGATTTCGGTCGATCATTCGTATGTGCTATATCTTAATGGCGAAAAAGTATCGGAAGGCTTCGATTGGAGAAAAGTGGATAAACCTGACGTAAGCAAGTTTTTGAAAACCGGAAAGAATACCATAGCCATCGAGGGAGAAAATGAAGGAAGTATTGCCAATCCGGCCAGTATATTGTTCTCTATGGAAATCCGGTATGATACCGGTGAAAGTATACGGGTCGATTCCGATGAGAGTTGGAAAAGTTATGCCGACGTACCTGATGAGGGTTGGGCCGCAATCGAGTTCAATGATACTTCTTGGAACGAAGTCAAAAACTATGGTACTTCAAATTGGGGCGAACTCGTAGATTTTTCGTTTGAGGACAACAGTGGGGAATTCGCCCGGGCCAGCCTTGTACAACAACATCCTTTTATGAAAGCCCTAGGGCGCCCTAGTCGAGAGAACGTAACCACTTCAAGAGACGATCAGGCTACGCTCCTGCAGGCCCTGGAGCTGACAAACGGCGAGTTTTTTAACAACGTTCTGGGAGAGGGAGCCGGTCTATGGTTGGAACGCTATGGTGGCGATAGTGAAAAGATTGTTAGGGAACTTTATAGGAAATCATTGGGTAGGGAACCCACAGCTGATGAAAAGAGTATAATGCTTTCTGTATTGGGCGGGGAACCGAAGAAGGAAGCCATACAGGATATATTCTGGTCTACCTTGATCTTACCGGAGTTTCAGTTTATAAATTAAAAAGATGGATACGCAAAACACACGTAGGGACTTCATTAAAAAGATGACAGCTGCAAGTATAGCGGCCTCGGCAACTACCATTCCTATGGCTAGTTTTTTGAGCTCTTGCTCAACTTCTGTCCCGAAGATACCTTCAACGGCCGACACAGTTATCTTGCTTTGGATGGCGGGTGGCATGGCCCATACCGAAACTTTCGACCCCAAGGCCTACGTACCGTACGAAAAAGGTGTGGAAAGTAAAAGGGTGCTAAGTACCTTCCCTAAAATATCTACCGCAGTCGATGGCCTTGAAT
>JAGXIC010000112.1 GCA_024635875.1 Pricia sp. | reverse complement strand
GTGGTGCACTGATTAACACCATTCTCCGCCGGAAACTGGAAAGGGAAGAAAAAGCTAAAGAACAACAGGCCGAAACCGCAAACAAGGAACCGAATGCGATTACGGTATTTTTCGAAAACGCGCGCAAACATAAGAATCCAATTATTAGGGTACTTGCAACGATTTTCTATTCCATATGGATGGTCGTATTTATGATAGGGGCCTTTTTCGCCTACATAATCGGTTATATAGCCGCTTGAAAAGCCTTTATGATACTTCAAAACAACAAGACAATCCTTTGTCGGAGATGGGTGGGGAGATTTTACTTTCCCATTTTCCTCTGCATTGCGATTGCTATCTACGTTATGCAGCAGTGGGGCCTAATCTTACCGAGTTGGGCGAATAACTATGTAAACGATTTTTTATGTATGCCGATTGTGTTGTTTGTCTGTAAATATGTAGTTCGCGAATTGAAATCCAATAAGGCAAGACTGCCGTGGTCGTTAGTCTTTATGGTTACCCTTTTTTATAGTGTTTATTTCGAATATTATCTTCCCAAGGTGAACCCCCGCTATACTGCCGATTTTTTAGATGTACTGTTGTATTTTATGGGAGCGGGATTTTTCTGTATCATGGAAATATCCAATCATGGTGGGACCTGGAAAAAGCCGTCGCATTTGTAGAATTAATTGATTTCGACATCAGGATGAAGATAAGACTTCTATTTGAAGATAAACTTTATAAACCCAAACCGATTTCCTTATCTTAGCCGCTTCAAAACTGAACCATATGTATTTCCTGGGTATTATTTGGAATCCGAACGAAACGCTTTTTACACTTGGCCCCATACAAATTAAATATTATAACCTTCTTTGGATAATCGCTTTTGCGCTGGGTTGGTTTATCATGAAACGAATTTTCCTCAACGAGAAAAAGACGGTCGAGCAATTAGATTCCCTTTTCATTTATACCGTGCTTGGTACTATGCTTGGTGCTCGCTTGGGCCATGTCATTTTCTACGATTGGTCCTATTACCAGAACCATTTACTGGAAATTCTACTTCCGATCCGCGAAAGTGCTGATGGCGCGTTATTCGGATTTATTAACGGTTATGAGTTTACCGGTTTTACCGGTCTGGCCAGCCACGGAGCGATTATCGGCATCATGATCAGCGTATATTTATACGTGAGAAAGCATAAAGGCTTTTCAATGCTTTGGTTGTTCGACCGTATGACGATTCCCTGTGCCATAGGTGCTTTTTGCGTGCGCCTAGGGAATTTCTTCAATTCCGAGATCAACGGGAAGGTCACCGATGCTTCTTCTGCTTTTGCCGTGAAGTTCATCCGTGATTCAGATGATATGCACCCTGCAAAAGCATTGGCGATCACTAAAGAAAAAACGGTAAACGCCGCATATGATGCACTGGAAAATAATCCGCAGTTCTCTCAATATTTGGCGGATATTCCCTATCGCCATCCCGCGCAGCTGTACGAAGGCGTCGCCTATATTTTTGTCTTTATTATCCTGTATTTTCTCTATTGGAAAACCGATAAAAAAAACCACCGGGGCTTCTTGTTCGGCCTGTTTTTGGTTTTACTCTGGACCATCCGCTTCTTAGCAGAATTCGTCAAGAAAAGCCAAGGCGGTTTTGAAGAATCTTTGGGCCTTCTGTCAACGGGGCAATGGTTGAGTATTCCATTTATACTAATCGGATTTTATTTGATGTTCAGACCTAATTCAGTTAGCAGTAGCGGTAGGCAGTAAATTCGTTGTGAACTTTGTGCTTTACCAACCGGCAGGTAGGTTTGCTTACCTTGTGATTGACTTTTCTTTTCATACTAAAAGGCCTAATCCATGAAACATTTCAAATTGGTATGCTGTTTTATTGTTGGATTTGCTATCCTCCATTCTTGCAAAGAAGCATCAGAAAAAGTCATCAAGACCGAACCGGTCGCCTTTAAAAAGGAAGGCGAGCTGACCCTGATTAGATCAGAAACGGATTCCGTGTTGGGCAAATTGAACATTGAAATCGCCGATAATGAATATGAGACCGAAACGGGTCTTATGTACCGTCAAGAAATGGATGACGACCAAGGGATGCTTTTCGTCTTTCCCGATCAGGCCATGCATTCCTTCTACATGAAAAATACGGAATTTGCCCTGGATCTCATCTTTATTAAAAGCGACATGAAAGTGGCCAGTTTTCAGGAGAATGCGCTACCCTTGAACGAGACAAGCCTGTCATCAAAAGTGCCGGTACAATATGTACTGGAAGTCAATGCGGGATTGGTGGCAGAATGGGGCCTGAAGGTCGGGGATAGCATTTCGTATGAAAAAAAGTAAACCCGATGAGCCTACTTCTAGCCGGTGAAGAAACGCAACGATTGAAATTCAGAAAACTGCTTCCCGTAGACTTTGATGATTGGCTATCCTTCCACCAAGACCCAAGAAGTTCTCAATTTTGGGAAGGATTGCCCGAAAACCCCGTATCCGCTTGTCAACAGCAATTCGCAAGAGTTTTCGAACGCTACGAAAAAAATTGGGGTGGTATGAACGCCTTGATTCTTAAAACTTCTGGAAATCTTATCGGTTTATGCGGGTTGTTGGTGCAGAACGTTGATGGTATTGACGAATTGGAAATAGGCTACTCCATCTTACCCCGATACTGGCAAAAAGGATTCGCCACGGATGCCGCTAAAAAATGTAAGGAATTTGCTTTTAAAAACGGTCTCGCCGAAACCTTGATCTCCATCATTCAGGTTGACAACCTACCTTCCCAAAAAGTAGCTTTGAACAATGGGATGTATTTGGATAAGACTACCGCCTATCGCGATAATCAGGTCCATATTTTTAGGATCCACCAAAGTCAGACCTTTCAAGTTTAGCTTTATTTAAACCTATATGCCGCCTGTGAAATCAGAAGGTTTATAAACCAAAACCGACAGGTCTGGGTAAAATGAGAACCTGATTGGCCTAAACCCGATTTTGCCCATCGTCAAACTTCCTCTAAATTAGCAGCTCAAGCATCCTCAATGAACTTAGAACACTGGGCCATTTTTATCGATAATACCTCGAACAAAGGCCACCTCATCGATTTGCTTCTACAAGGGCATCCTCCGAAAAAACTTCAAGCGTTTCATGATGCCAAGGGTACACTGTTTTCAAAACTTGAAATTGAGCGTTTTATCGACGAAGAAGACCGCCATGGTACCAAAATATTGACCTCGGATACCGAGCAGTCGCTAAAATCAATGTCCAGCGGCGAACAAAAAAAAGCCTTGCTCAAATACATACTCTCGGAGGATTGCGAGTTTATCGTTTTGGATAATCCCTTCGACAACCTCGATACCGATACCCAAACGGAACTTAAAATGCAACTGGAAGCGGTTTCCAAGAAAATAACTATGGTTCAGTTGATCAGTAGAAAATCTGATCTGTTGCCCCTTATAAATAACTTTGCCCGACTCGAAGGCGACCGGTTGGTTTTAATCGAGACGAGTAAGGTACACGCAACTTCCTTGACAAACCAACCGTTTGATGGAGATATTCCTTCTCCCATAGACGCGATGGATTTTGATGGGGATATCCTGATAGAACTAAAAAAAGTCAAGGTCTCCTATGCTAATAAACCGATATTGATTGGCATCGATTGGATAATTAAAAAGGGAGATTTTTGGGAATTACGCGGAAAAAATGGGAGTGGAAAAACGACCATCCTCTCAATGATAACGGGCGAAAACCCAAAAGGCTACGGACAGGAACTCTATATTTTCGGTCGAAAAAAAGGTAGTGGGGAAAGCGTTTGGGACATCAAAAAAAAAATAGGGTATTTTACGCCCTCGATGACGGACAAGTTTACGGGGTATCATTCCGTGGAGCATATGATTATATCCGGACTTAACGATTCTATCGGGCTGTACATTAAACCGACAGAAGTACAATTGCGACTTGCCAAAGCGTGGTTACAGCTGATTGGTCTTTGGCAAATCAAGGAGAGGCTTTATCACGACCTCTCTATGGGGCAAAAGCGTTTGGTCATGTGTGCCAGGGCCATGATAAAGCATCCGCCCCTACTGATTTTGGACGAGCCTACAGCCGGTCTCGACGATGCCAGTGCAGCGCTCTTCGTAGCCTTGGTCAACAAATTCGCCAAAGAAAGTGAGACCACTACCGTTTTTGTATCCCATCGAAAAGAACCGGGACTCGAACCGGATTATATCTATCAACTTGAAATGACGGAAATGGGGTCCATAGGCCGAAGATTATAGCTGCAGCAGCCTCTAATAGCTGAAACCTTTCAGCCCAAAGGTTTCTATAAATCCCACCGATGTTTAAAATATATTAGGTAGATGTTACCACTAGGCCTTGACCGCGTCAGCAGATTTAACTTTCTTGGCTGCTCCAATCCTCGTCGAACTATTCAAGGTATCGAACATCACCGGAGTTGCAATGAAAACCGAAGAATAAGTACCTACAATAACCCCTACGATCATGGCGAACATAAAACCTTGTAGTGACTCCCCACCAAAGATAAATATGGCCAATAATACAATTAAAGTCGTTAAAGAAGTGTTCAAGGTACGGCTCAACGTACTGTTCAAGGCCAGATTGGTATTCTTACCGGCACGCCATCCTTTTTCGGCGATAATCTCACGAATGCGGTCGAACACCACCACGGTATCGTTCAACGAGTAACCGATTACCGTCAGAATAGCTGCGATGAAAGCTTGATCGATTTCCATACTAAAAGGCATTACCGTGCTGAACAAAGAGAAGATACCCAGTACGATGGTGATATCATGAAAGACCGCCACTACCGCACCTAAAGAATATTGCCACTTTCTAAAACGCAACAATATATAAAGGAACACCACGGCCAAAGAACCGATAATGGCCAAAAACGCATTTTTCTTAATGTCATCAGCAATCGTGGGCCCCACTTTTATCGATTGTAAGATACCGATCGCCTTTTCACTGCCGCCTACCTTAAAATCCTGTAAGCTGGTGCCATCGGGCAAATATTTTTGTAGGGCATCAAAGAGTTTGGACTGAATTTCATTATCCACTTCAATACCTTCTACATCGACCTTATAAGGCGTAGTGATCTTTATCTGGTTCGCATCGCCAAACGTCTTGACGTTGGTTCCGCTACCGAAGACGTCGTTCAGCTCGGAAGCGATTTCAGAGGGATTCACTATTTTCTCAAAACGCACTTGGTAGGAACGACCGCCCAGAAAATCGACGCCTTGTTGTAGCCCATTGGTCGTCAAAGAGAATACTGCAATGGCCAACATAATCAGAGAGAATATATAGGCAATCTTTCTTTTGCCCAAGAAGTCGATATTGACGTTTTTGAACAAGTTTTTGGTTATGCCCGTAGCGAAATCCAACCTTCGTGATTTCCCGCCTATATACCAATCTACCAACAATCGTGTGATAAAAATTGCGGTAAACAATGAAGTAACGATACCTACAAGCAAGGTGGTCGCGAAACCTTTAATGGGGCCGGACCCGAATACGAAAAGGATTATCGCGGTTAGTCCCGTAGTAATGTTAGCATCCAAAATGGAAGAAAGCGCATTGCCGAAACCGTCGGCGACCGCTTGGGACTTTCCTTTGCCTTTGGCCAGCTCCTCCTTTATCCGTTCAAAGATAAGTACGTTGGCATCCACCGACATACCTATGGTCAAAACGATACCGGCAATACCGGGCAAGGTGAGCACAGCGCTTAGACTCGTCAGTACCCCAAATATCAAAAGAATATTCAACAACAGGGCAATATCGGCAAAGATACCGGCCTTACCATAATAGAATATCATCCATAGCAATACGAATAGCATGGCTATAGCAAATGAATTAAATCCGCTGTCAATGGCTTCTTGACCCAAAGAAGGCCCTACGACCTCGGACTGTATGATATCTGCCGAAGCAGGTAATTTTCCGGCACGAAGCACGTTGGCGATATCTTTGGTCTCATTGACCGTAAAGGAACCGGTTATTTCAGTTCTACCGCCAGAAATGACGCCCCTTGCGCCCGGTGCGGTATACACTTTATTGTCTAATACAATGGCAATACCGGTTTGATTATTAAAAGAATCGCCAGTGAGCTTTTCCCACTCTTTGGCGCCACGGGTATTCATGGCCATGGTAACTATTGGGCTTCCATTTTGGAATTCGTCCCTGGCGTCGCTCACTACATCCCCACCCATTCGAGGGGTACCTTCCCTATTCGATTTCAAAGCGTACAAAGCTGCGACCTCGGAACCTTCCGAAGGCCGCTCCCATAGAAATTTTACGAATTGGAGGTTTGCTGGAAGTAACCTACGAATTTCCCTTTTCCGAATCAACGCACCGACTTCGGCAGTATCTTGCACCGCTGCAAGACCCACAGCGTAGCTTCCCGTCTGGCCGAGCTGGAATTTATCAAAAAGTGGGTTTCGTCCGGTAGCAATATCCAAAGAATCTTGTGAAACGTCCGACAATAGGGAATCAAGTTCGGACTCCTGCTTGGCGGGCTTTTGTTCCGTGGCCGTAGTATCGACCATCGATTTCAGCTTTTCGTTCGCCTCAAAAAAGAAGGCTTGCAACTCTTGATTGGTAGGCTGGTAGGTTTCCCAGAATTCCAGTTCCGCGGTACTTGAAAGCAGGTCTTGGGCACGGGCGATATCCCGGGCACCCGGCAGCTCGACCAAAATTCGGCCTGAATTACCTTCACGCTGTATATTGGGCTGGGTCACCCCGAAACCATCAATACGTTCACGCAGCACCTCAAAAGCGGACACCACGGATTCATCTATCTTTCTTCGGATGATAGGCTTGACGGCTTCATCGCCCATCTGAAAGTTGATTTCGTCGCTAAGGCCCTTGTTGGCAAAAATATCGGGAGAAGCCAATTTGCTGTCACCCTTGATATTGTCCCAAGCCTGAAAGAACAGGTCTATATAGGTGTCATCGCTATTTTTGGAAGCGGCATCGGCATTGGCCAAAGCTTTATTGAAAACCGGATTTTTAGAGTCATTGGCCAATCCCTTTAAAATATCCTTTACCGAAATCTGTAGGGTAACGTTTATGCCCCCTTTAAGGTCTAGCCCCTTGTTGAGCTCCTTTATTTTGGCCTCGTTGTAGTTCGTGAACCCAAAAACGGTCTGATCGCCGATGGAGTCCAAATACTGGGTTTCCAGTTCTTGGCGTTTGGATACATAATCTTCCTCACTTTCCGGAATCCTGTTTATTGCATAGGTTTCGGCATCGCTTTCAAACTTGTTGCTGATAAACGTGTAGGAGAGTTGGTAGATGCTTACCAGCCCGAACAAAAGGGCGAAAAGCTTTATAAGTCCTTTATTTTGCATTGGTTATGTAAATTTGTGGGTGCTTTTTCTTACAGCGTGCAAATATATGGATTTTCCAAACGGATTGGGCAATATATTCGGGAGTTATTGCAAAGGAAATACACACGACCAGTTGACTTCGACAAACCCGATAACCCCGCTAATTAAATCGTGACTTTTGCTGAGCATATTGAAGAAATCTAGACTTACCAGTGAACGGCAAGGGTTAAAAAAGAAAACATCCGCGACGAATTGCTTCTTTCGCGGATGGTATTTATAAAGGATGTGAACTTGTCACAGCTCTAGAAGTTCGTTCGTCTTTTTTACGCCTTCGGCACTTTCTTGCATTTTAGACTTTTCGGCATCGCTAAGCGGGATAGTAACGATTTTTTCGATACCGCCGCGGCCCAAAATCACGGGTACGCCGATACAGATGTCGTTAAGATCGTATTCCCCTTCCAGCAGTATGGAACAGGGAAATAGTTTCTTTTGGTCACAGGCAATGGCCTGTACTAAACCAGATACCGCGGCACCGGGTGCATACCAGGCGCTAGTGCCCAAGAGCTTGGTCAAGGTCGCGCCACCTACTTTGGTATCTTCGGCCACTTGCTGCAACCGGTCTTCCGATAAAAATTCCGATACCTTAATACTGTTACGTGTCGCGTGCGAGGTCAAAGGCACCATACCCGTATCGCTATGGCCGCCAATGACCATGCCATCTATATCGGATATCGGCGCCTCCATGGCTTCTGCCAAACGGTACTTGAAACGGGCACTATCAAGCGCGCCGCCCATTCCGATAATCCTATTTTTCGGAAGGCCCGTTGTCTTATGCACCAGATATGTCATGGTATCCATAGGATTGCTTACTACGATTATAGTGACGTCGGGGGAATGCTTTACCAGATTCGAGGAGACCGTCTTTACAATACCGGCATTGATACCGATCAGTTCTTCACGGGTCATGCCCGGTTTTCTGGGAATACCGGATGTGATTACGGCAATCGCACTATCGGCGGTTTTGGAATAATCGTTGGTCACCCCCGTGATTTTAGTATCAAATCCGTTCAACGATGCGGTCTGCATCAGGTCCATGGCCTTACCCTCGGCATAGCCTTCCTTAATGTCCAACAAAACGACCTCTGACGCAAAATTCTTAATGGCAATATACTCCGCGCAACTTGCGCCTACGGCTCCTGCCCCTACTACGGTTACTTTCATGTGTGTGTGTTATAATTATTAATGAACGGATTAGTTAAAATCGAGCTTCCCAAAAATAAACATTCTCCTTTTAAAAAGTCCGATGAAATGCACATTTTTAAGATTTGGGATTTTGTAAAAAACTCGATGAACTGCACGAGTTGTTAAAAGAATTTACCGTTCAACGAAGAATGGACAAATTTACGAACCGTACATCGAATTTTAGCAATAGCGGACGGCTGTTAGGCGTTCTTTTCATATGACAGCCCGAATCACAAAAAAACCTACACAGTGAAGAAGTTATTTTCCTTACTAACCATTATCTGTATAATTCTGGTCAGTAACTGTACCCGTATCCCCGAAAACAACAATCCGGTTATCGGAATTTGGTCCGATATTGAAGTTTCGGAAGCCACAGAGACGGCTAAAAAAAAGACCCTCCGCAAAGAATGGATTTTTAACGACGCCTATCTGGGCCGATACCACCAAAAAACCGATGGCAGTATTATATTTAAAACGGATTTTCGGTGGACCTATGAAAATGACACCTATACCATTACGTATCCGGGCACCGATATGAAAGAAGAAATAGTATACATGCAAAGTGGTGATGAATCGGAGATGCTTGCCGATAATGATGGAAATATAATGGCAACAAGAGAATAAAATTTCTTTACACAGAACCTTAGTCAAGTTCTACATTTTCAAATACGCTAAAAGCCGTAGTCGTTTTGACTGCGGCTTTTTACATTCTTATCTGTTAAAAACAAACGACTTGGATCAACTATGCATCAATATTCGCATACTTGGCGTTCTTCTCGATAAACTCCCTTCGCGGGGGCACCTCATCACCCATCAGCATGCTGAAAACGCGGTCGGTTTCGGTGGCATTTTCGATGGTGATCTGCCGCAGGATCCGGAAATTGGGGTCCATGGTGGTGTCCCATAATTGTTCGGCGTTCATTTCTCCTAGACCCTTATAGCGTTGTATACTGACGCCTCCGCTGTAGCTGTCCGCTATTTCATCTCGTTCTTTGTCGGACCAGGCGTAGCGTTTTTTGGCTCCTTTTTTGACCAAATATAGGGGCGGAGTAGCGATATACACGTGGCCGCCTTCGACCAATTCGCGCATGTAGCGGAAAAAGAAGGTTAGAATCAGGGTCTCGATATGGCTACCGTCGACATCCGCATCACACATGATGACTACCTTGTGATAGCGTAGTTTTTCTAGGTTGAGGGCCTTGCTGTCATCCTCGGTTCCTATAGTAACCCCTAATGCGGTATAGATGTTCTTAATTTCCTCGTTTTCGAAGACCTTGTGCGTCATGGCCTTTTCGACGTTCAATATTTTGCCCCGTAACGGGAGAATGGCCTGGAACTTTCGGTCCCGTCCCATTTTGGCAGTACCGCCCGCTGAATCTCCCTCGACGAGGAAAACTTCACAATTGACGGGATCTTGATCGGAGCAGTCGGACAGTTTTCCGGGGAGCCCGCCAATACTCATCACCGTTTTTCGCTGCACCATTTCGCGGGCCTTTGTGGCCGCATGTCGCGCCTGCGCCGCTAGAATCACTTTTTGTACGATGACCTTGGCATCATCGGGATGTTCCTCCAAATAATTGGTCAACATTTCCGAAACCGCTTGGCTGACCGCAGAGGATACTTCACGGTTGCCTAATTTCGTTTTGGTCTGTCCCTCGAACTGGGGCTCCCCAACCTTTACGGATACGATGGCGGTAAGCCCTTCCCTAAAATCATCACCTTGCACCTCGAATTTCAATTTGTCGAGCATTCCCGAGGCATCGGCGTATTTTTTCAAGGTGGTGGTCAATCCCCTGCGAAATCCCGAAAGGTGGGTTCCGCCTTCGTGCGTATTGATATTGTTCACATAGGAATGTAGGTTTTCGACGTAACTATCATTATATATCATAGCGACCTCAACGGGAATATCGTTCTTTTCCCCTTCCATGGAAATCACTTCTTTTATCAGAGGGTTTCGGGTAGCATCCAAAAATCGGATAAATTCCTTTAAGCCTTCATCGGAATAGAAAACTTCGGAAACAAATTCACCATTGTCTTCCTTTTGGCGCCTGTCCGTTATTGAAATCGTTACCCCTTTGTTCAAAAAGGAAAGTTCGCGCATGCGACTGGAGAGGGTCTCGTAATTGTACTCAATACTATCCTTGAAAATCAGTGTATCTGGATGAAAAGTAACCTCGGTGCCCCTTAAATCAGTTTCACCTACACTTTTTACGGGATACAAGGCCTTGCCTCTTGAGTATTCTTGTTCCCAAACCTTACCGTCGCGATAAACTGTAGCTTTTAAATCATCGGAAAGTGCGTTTACAACGGATACCCCGACACCGTGCAACCCACCGGACACCTTATACGAATCCTTGTCGAACTTGCCCCCGGCACCGATTTTGGTCATGACCACTTCAAGTGCAGAAATCCCTTCTTTCTTATGCAGGTCAACGGGAATACCACGGCCGTTATCACGCGTGGTAATCGAATTGTCTTCGTTGATAATGACACTGATTTTATCGCAATGCCCGCCCATGGCCTCATCGATGGAGTTATCGACCACCTCGTAGACCAAATGGTGCAGACCGCGAACCCCTACGTCGCCAATATACATAGAGGGACGCATACGTACGTGCTCCATGCCTTCAAGGGCCTGTATGCTATCTGCGGAATATTCTTTTGGAATTATAATCTCTTGCTTATCGGAAGTTTTCTGGGGCTCCAGTCCAGAACCATTTTCTTCGTTCATTTCTTCTTCGTTGTTCGGTGCTTCGCTCATAAGATTTTAAGGTTGTTTCTAAACTTAATTTAGCAATCCTGCAAATATACGCAAAACCCTATGAAACATAGGGTTTTGGGATATCGAATAGGTTCGAAGTTATCAACAAAAAATGTGGAAAAAGTAGCTATTTTTGATAGGCATCCGTATGCACTTTGGCCACTGCCCTACCCGATGGATCGTTCATATTTTTGAAAGCTTCGTCCCATTCCAGCGCAATCTGTGTACTACAGGCTACCGAGGCTTCCTGTGGCACGCATAAGGCTGCGGCGTCGGAGGGGAAATGTGATTCGAAGATAGACCGATAGTAGAATTCTTCTTTCGAGGTAGGGGTCTGTAAAGGATACCGGAATTTGGCATTGGCCAATTGCTCGTTAGACACTTCTTCGTTGACGACTTCCTTTAGGGTGTCTATCCAACTGTAGCCTACACCATCGGAAAACTGTTCTTTTTGACGCCAGGCCACGCTTGCGGGCAGCATGTCTTCAAAAGCTTTCCGCACCACCCATTTTTCCATGCGCTCGCCGTTGATCATCTTGTCCTTGGGATTGATGCGCATGGCGACATCCATAAATTCCTTGTCCAAAAACGGTACGCGGCCTTCGATGCCCCAAGCGGCCAAAGATTTGTTGGCGCGCAGGCAGTCGTACATGTGCAGCTTGCTTAACTTTCGAACGGTTTCTTCGTGGAATTCCTTATCATTGGGCGCTTTGTGAAAATACAGATACCCCCCGAAAAGTTCATCGGCACCTTCGCCCGAAAGTACCATTTTTATACCCATGGACTTGATGACGCGTGCCATCAGGTACATCGGGGTCGAGGCTCGAATCGTAGTAATATCATAGGTTTCCAAGTTGTAGACGACATCCTTTATAGCATCCAGACCTTCTTGAATGGTAAACTTTATCTCGTGGTGTACCGTGCCGATATGGTCGGCCACTTTTTGTGCGGCGGCAAGATCGGGCGAGCCGTCCAAGCCTACGGAAAACGAGTGCAATTGCGGCCACCAGGCATCCGTGGTATCGTCGGATTCAATACGCTTTTGGGCATATTTTTTGGCGATGGCCGAAGTAACGGACGAATCCAATCCACCGGAAAGCAGGACTCCATAAGGCACATCGGACATCAACTGACGGTGCACGGCGGCTTCCAAGGCTTTTTTGATTTCCTGTATGCTAGTTTCATTATCCTTTACGGCATCGTACTCCATCCAATCCCTTGAATACCATTTTTTCAATTCCCCGTCCTTACTGTGCATGTAGTGCCCTGGAGGAAATAACTGGATTTTAGTGCAAGTACCTTCCAAAGCCTTCAGTTCAGAGGCCACGTAAAAGGTGCCGTTTTTATCCCATCCTATATATAAAGGGATGATGCCCATATGATCTCGGGCGATGAAATATTCGTCCTTTTCGGTATCATAAATGGCAAAACCGAAGATGCCGTTCATCTCGTCGAGAAAATCGACTCCCTTTTTCTGGTACAGGGCCAAAATAACCTCACAATCAGATTCCGTTTGAAAATCATAGTTGCCCTCGAACTGCTTGCGCAATTCCCTGTGGTTATAAATTTCACCGTTGGCGGCGAGGACCAGTTTTTTATCGGGACTGAACAACGGCTGCTTTCCCGAGGCCGGATCCACAATGGCCAGTCGCTCATGCGCCATCAGCGCTTTCTCATCGGCATAGATACCGCTCCAATCCGGACCGCGGTGCCTCACTTTTTTAGACATTTCCAATAATTGCGGGCGTAAGACCTCACTGCTTTCCTTTATATCGAATGCACATACAATTCCACACATGATTTTGTTCGTTTAATATTAATTTAAAAGCAAAGATGAGAAGGAAAGTTCTAATATAAAACCTGAAATCTAATGTAGGTTATAAATTATTTTATATTTGTTATATTTTGTTATAATTCATAATTCTTACATACCCAAAAAATGCTTTAGAACATCAGAATGTAAGAAGCGTGAAATTTAACGACTTTTTAGTAGAAAAAATGGGGAAATCCAATTAGTTTTAACGGAAATAATATTTTAATCTTTTAACGATCCTGAAATCACTTCAGGTTGAATCAAACACCATTATGAAAAAAGTATGTACAATGGCCTTTATGGCATTTGCACTGGCCTTTTCAACAGAGGCGATTGCACAAGAATTTAGCGGAATGGATAAAAGCCCCATGGATATGGCGGCCTTCCCGACCAGCTACAAAGAAGCCAATAAAACGGTTCGTGTCGTTTACAGTAGGCCCCAACTGAAAGGAAGGTCTATGGCCGAACTTGCCCCCGATGGAAAAGTTTGGCGAACAGGTGCGAACGAAGCCCCTGAAATTACCTTTTACCAAGATGTTAGTTTCGGAGGAAAGAATATCAAGGCAGGCACGTATTCGCTGTTTACCATACCCGGACAAGAGGAATGGACCGTTGCCCTCAACAAGAACCTCAACCAGTGGGGTGCTTACAGTTACGACGAAGGTGCCGATGTGGCCCGAGTGAAAGTTCCGAGTAGTTCGAATGGAAAGTCCTTGGAAGAATTTTCCATCGCCTTCAAGGAAGTGGACGGTGGCGCCCACATGGTCATGGGATGGGACAAGACCCGGGTTGCCGTGCCGATCATGATGAAAATGTAATTTCCTGAAACCCTTATAATCGGAAAACCGAAGGCTGTTTTGTCTTCGGTTTTTTTTTGTTTACCGCGTAACCCCGTTTACAAAGGTCTGCTCGGCCATGACCGTTGGAATTTCCTGCACTGGTATCTCCATCATATCCTTGTCGTAGATAACGAAATCGGCAAATTTCCCCACTTCGATACTTCCTTTTTCATCTTCCTCGAAGTTCGAATACGCGGCCCAAATAGTCATACCCCTCAAGGCTTCCTCGCGGCTAAGAGCATCTTGCATCTGGAATCCCTCTTTTGGATTTCCGTCAATATCTTTTCGGGTCACGGCGGCGTAGAAGGTTAGAAACGGACTCACATCCTCCACGGGAAAGTCAGTTCCCAAGGCGACCATACCCGCTTGGTCCAAAAGTTTTTTAAACGCGTAGGCACCTGGCATCCGTTCTTCCCCCAAACGCTCTTCAGCCCAGTACATGTCACTCGTGGCATGGGTAGGCTGAACGGAGGGAATGCTGTTTTTTCCGAAATACTTAAAATCGACGGAATCAATGACCTGTGCATGCTCGACCTTCCAGCGGCGGTCGGAACTATCGTTTAAAACCTTTTGGTAGGTCCGCAACACTACTGCATTGGCGGAGTCTCCAATAGCATGGGTGTTCATCTGATATTCAGAGATCGCGAGCCGCCTGGCCAAGTCCTCGATATCTTCGATGGGAGTGACCATGGCACCAAAGTGTCCCCATTTATCGGAATAAGGTTCCTTGAGATTGGCACCTCTAGATCCCAAAGCGCCATCGGCATATACTTTTACGGAGCGGACGTTCAGGCGGTCGGTCTTTATCGGGCCTTGATAGATGTAGTGATTTACGTTTTCAGGGGTATTGCTCACCATGGCATATACCCGTATGGAAAGCTCGCCGGTCTGCTGTAGGCTGTCGATGAGCTCAATGGTCGAACGGTCTAGTCCCGCATCGTTGACCGTGGTTAGGCCGTGGTTCAAACAAATGCGTTCGGCATCTTTTAAAGCTTCGACCCGGGTTTCCAAATCGGGTTCGGGCATAATGGAATCGATCAGCTGCATGGGGTTATCGATAAGCACTCCGGTGATGCCCATAGACCCCTTGACGATTTCACCTCCTTCGACTTGGGTACTCCAGTCGATGCCCGCAGCATCCAACGCAACCTTGTTGACGAGCATGGCATGCCCATCGATACGACGAAGCGCCACAGGGGTATTTGGAAAAAGTTTGTCGAGTTCTTTTCGGGTAGGATATTCCTGGTTTTCCCAGTCGTTCTGATCCCATCCCCTTCCTAAAATAAAGTTCTTGGGATTTTCTCGTTGGAATCGCTCCACGCGCTCCAATACCTCCTCGAAGCTTTTGGTGCCCGTGAGGTCGACCACTTGTTGGTTAAGTCCCAACCTGTAAAAATGGCAATGTGCATCGATAAGTCCGGGGGTAATGGTGCGCCCATCGGCGTCAACCAATTGGTCGCTGGTATATTGGTCGCGTATTTCTTCAGTGGAACCGACCGCAATAAATTTTCCTTTATGGACCGCAAAGGCTTCCGCTTTTGAAAAACCTTTATCCACGGTGTAGATGTTGGCGTTAACAATGACGAGGTCCACTTTTTCCTTGAGGTATTCACAACCAGTAAGAAAAAGTAAAAATAGGGGCAGGATTTTTTTCATTTTCTTGGAGCTTTACCGCTTGCCATCCCTGAATAGGTTGGCAAGACGTATACGCTGAAAGGGCAAAATAATCGTTTTACAAGCCTTTGGGCCTAGAGACTATTTTGTCAGCTATCGATCAATCCATAGAAAGGGTCTTCTCGCCTTTTATCGAATAGGAACCTTCCGAAGATGTGCTCTTACCCGAGATAGTATCGCCTTTAACGGTTAGGGTTATAGCTACTTTAGCGCCCTCGACCATGACGTCGAAACTTATTGTACTGCCTTTGACCCTTACGTTATCGCCCAATAGGGTACCACCATCGACCTGGAATTGCACCTTATACCCATCACCTACTTTTACGATGACCAGAAGTCCCTTTTTATAGCTTTCAGGAGCCCCCTCAACGGTATAGCTCCAACCGCCGACGAACTTATCGGCTATTAGACTGGATTCGGTAACGATATCGGTAGAATGCTGAGAAATGGCCATCACAGGTGATAGTGAAATAAGACAAAGTATGGCAACGATTAGGGATATCCGGCTTTTGACCTTGGTTAGTTTCATGGTGTTCGTAATTAAAAGATTTGTTTATTTTTCGTCTTGTAAATATACAAGTTTCTACCTAAAGGATGTCTAGTATGAAGATTCGTATTTTCGGATAGGCTCTTTATTAACGGTACCCGCTTTATTTTTTCTTGCGGCCGGTGCGCTCCTTTTCCTTGATTTTGACATAGACCAGTTTCTTTCGGCCCTTTGCATCTTCGCGGCGTTCGATCTCAAAATGGGGAATGGAGGAAATTAGCGGCGTCAATTTTTGGAATCCGTAGTTCCGGGAGTCGAAATTCGGCTGTTTTTTCTGCAAAAGACTGCCCACATCGCCCATAAAGGCCCAGCCATCGTCGTCGGATACATCGTCAATGGTCGTGGCAATGAACCGAAGGTCTTTGGGCGTGATTTTTTCAACACCGCTTTTCGAGGTAGGCGTATCTCTCGAATCAGTGGACGCAGTGCTTTCCGGCTTTTTCAATATCTCGATGTAGATAAATCGGTCGCATGCCACGATAAACGGGTTCGGGGTTTTCTTTTCGCCGATACCAAACACCTGCATACCCGCTTCCCGAAGTCTTGTCGCCAAACGCGTAAAATCACTGTCGCTGCTCACGATGCAGAACCCGTTTACCTTTCCCGAGTACAGAATATCCATCGCATCGATGATCATGGCCGAATCGGTCGCGTTCTTACCCTGGGTGTAGCCGTATTGTTGAATGGGCGTTATGGCGTTTTCCAAGAGGATGTTCTTCCACTTCCCCAACCGCGGGTTCGTCCAATCGCCATAGATACGCTTGATGGTCGGGTTGCCGTATTTGGCGATCTCTTGCATCATTTCCTTGACGTAGGCCGAAGGGATGTTGTCGCCGTCTATGAGTACTGCCAGATTAAGATCCATTAGTGACTAGGAGTTATTGGGTTAGGAATCGATGCGCTTGTGGATTAGTGAACCAGTGGCTTGCCAATTGATTTTTTAAGTTGACGGTCTGCAATTTACGTGGAATTTGTTTTGATAGGCTATTTTAAATAGAAAAATCAACCGATAACCGTGCTTATATGCCTGAACTTTGCTAAGTTTGGGAGATACCAATAGAAATTTCTATGAAAAATAATCTTTTTGCCTTCTTTCCGACCCTTATCTTAATCGTTGCCATGAGCTCAAATGGCTATTCCCAGGAGCAAAATCGCCAATACTACCAGTTAAAAACCTTTACGCTTCAAAACGAAAAGCAAGATAGCGTTATGGACACCTATCTAAAAAGTGCCTATCTGCCGGCGCTGAAACGTGCGGGTATCGAAAACGTAGGCGTTTTTAAGTATCGGCCCAACAACTTTTTGACCGCGAATAAATTATTTGTCCTGATTCCTTTTGTTTCGTTGGAACAGTTCGAAACTTTGGACGATATGCTGGCACAGGACAAAACGTACATGACCACTGGGTCGGACTACGTTAACGCTAAATATGACGAGCCGCCGTACGAGCGAATCAACTCCGTCTTGATGCGTGCCTTTACCGGAATGCCCCAAATGAAACCCTCCGAAGTACAAGGCGATAGAAAAGACAGGGTCTATGAGCTTCGCAGCTACGAATCGCCAACGGAGGCGACGTATCAAAACAAAGTGGCCATGTTCAACAAGGGTGGCGAAATCGAACTTTTCGAATCTTTGGGCGCCAATGCCGTTTTCTATGCGGAAGTACTTTCCGGAGACCGAATGCCGAACCTCATGTATATGACCACGTATCCGAATATGGAAAAGCGGGATGCCGTTTGGAAATCCTTTTTCGGGTCGAAAAAATGGGGCGAGCTTTCCACAGACCCGCAATACCAGAACA
Source organism: Pricia sp. (assembly GCA_024635875.1). Taxonomy (GTDB): domain Bacteria; phylum Bacteroidota; class Bacteroidia; order Flavobacteriales; family Flavobacteriaceae; genus Pricia. Next base: position 25,982 of record JAGXIC010000112.1, on the reverse strand, counting down.
ATATGAGTAAGGCGGATAAATTGTTGCTTTATCCTACCGAGTATTCGGATTATTGATTAAAATTTCAAATTCCAAATTCTAAAAATAGTACGCCTTTGATTATTCAAATTTAAGGTTCCCTAATCACGAACTCCACTCTCCGATTGCGTTTCCTTCCTTCTTTGGAATCATTTGATGCTATAGGCCGTTCTCCGCCGCGACCCTTCCAAATAATTCGTTTTTCTGGTATCCCCATTTGTATCAAACAATCCGCTACTGCTTTGGCCCTTTTGCCAGATAGCTGCTGGTTGTAATCATCTGTTCCTTTGGAATCGGTATGGCCGCTTATGACAATGTGCAAAGCCTGGTTGGCCTGAAGATAATCGAATATCCGATGTATTTCATCAGCGGCCGATTCAAGGACTTCGAAATGGTCGAAACCGAAAAGAACGTTCGCGAAAACATGGGTTTTATCCAACCTAAAACTGTCTTTTTCCGTATCGATACTTTGAACGGAATTTTCATTGGAAGCAGTATCGGCAGCTTCGGCCGCTTTCACCTCGACCATATCCACATAATAATAGGCCCCCTGCTTGGCCGTATATTCGGTCTTGAACTTTCGGGTACGGGCATTGTTCTTGAAATTGCCCAAAATCATATATTTTTCGGTTCCCTTTGCCACGAAGCGGGTGCTAACGGGAATCCAATCTTGGGTATCGGAGTAGAAGTTGGTGTAGCCGATTTCCAGATAGGAATAAGCGTTTCCCTTTTGCCGGTACCAGTGGGATTTGGAGAGTTCTCTTTTAATGGGAATTGTCAGTTTATCCTTGGCGAATAACACGCCGAATTCCTTGATGGCGAAATCGGAACGCTCGGCCAGGCTTATATAAAACGAGACTTGGTATGTTCTGCCTTTTTCCAACGGACGGGTCAGTTCGGCCTGTACATATTCGCGATAATCGTCGGGGGCGTACAGGTAGAATCCTGCATAGCCTTTTCCAAAATCAGAGGTTTGTTCGCCGTTGAAATTTTTCGGGGTGCCCATGGATGCGCTACAGGCGTTAAAATAGTCGGTAGAGCCTTCGGTCGGCGTCGTCCACGAAACGACATCCGTATCGAACTTTCCCAAACGTTCGGGACACTGGACAAATGCTTCAAAACTGGGATTTTTAATCAAGTTTTGGGAGGATACCAAAAATGAAAAGAGGAGATTAAAAAGAAGGATGCTATTTCTTTGGCTGGGAAAGGAAACCATAGTTATGGGTTAACTTCCTCAAAAATAGGGAAATGTTGTCTTGATTCACCTCGTTATTACTGAAATCGGATGTTTTTAGGTTTTGCTACCATTCCCGAAACTACTCCAACGAATCGATATACTCCTGGATCAAGGCCACGCCTTCCGTATGCAATTGCGTTCTTCCGACCAACGGCATAGAGGGACCAAAACCTGAGGGAGTTGCTACACGGTTTCTGATATCTGCCTTGAACTCAAAAATATGGCTATCGTCATAAGTGGTTTCGTACCTAAGATCCGGACGTACACCGATACTTGCATCCTGCATGCCGCCGGGTTGATGGCAATGGGCGCAGTTGATATCCATGTAGGCACGGGTTCGAGCATCGAGGGCTACCGAGGTATCCGCCCAATCGGGTATACTTTCAATTTGGGCGATGGCAGGAGCATCCGCAAGCCATCCCTTGTCCACAAAATTCTGTAACTGGTTTTTTCCGTTGAACATAAAATTCAGGTTTCTTGCCTTGGGACCGATGGGCCGGCTTAGGTCTTTGACGTTGTGGCACTGTGTACAATTGACCGAAAACGGAACCTTATAGTCCACTGAACGGGCATTACCCTCCATATCGATCCAATCGACGGCAACAATCGGGGCGGCCGTACCAAATAAAGCCTCGTTCTGTGCGTCGTTCCACAAGTAATTGCCCATATTCCAAAGCCCGTTTTTCTTGATGAGCAAACGGGTCTCTATCAGTTGTTTTCCCAAGGATGGATTACGCTCGTCGTTGAAATAATAAAAGGTTTTGCTGATAACGGTATTGTCGGGGAATTCTAGCAAGCCTTCCCCGTTATAGGTCATCTGCGTTCCTTCGGGAAGGGATATGGTACGGAATTTATGGGAGTAATCGGAGTACAACGGGGTAATCAGGCTGTACTCGGTCGTAGTGCTGTTGACCGTTAATTCCGAGGGATTACCCTTAAAAATCTGTAATTCGGATAAGGTGGGAAGAAATTCCGCCTTGGCAAAAACCACATCGTCACGATAGGGATTGGTACTGGCTGCAACCTCATCGCCATTGCTAACGCCATCGGCATCGCAATCGGAATTGGCCCATAGCGTACTGGATGCGTTAAAGCCCGTATACTCCTCATTCTGAACGGGGTCACAGGCGTTATCTTTGTCCGTTCCATCGACAATTTCCTGAAAATCGGGAATGCCGTCGCCATCGGCATCCTTAAATTCATCGACGAAGGGATCGGTGCCTTCCGCCAGTTCTTGGGCGTTGGTCATACCATCGGTATCACAGTCCGCACCCAGCCAAATCGTGTTGTCGGCAGTATATCCGGAATAACCGGAAGCCGGTTTCGGGTCACAGGGATTGTTTTTATTGGAACCGTTCAGTACCTCATCGGCATCCAAAATACCATCGCCGTCCGTATCGACATCGACTATGGGGTCGGTTTCGGTACTGTCGGATTTACAGCCCACCAAAGCCATAACAAATATCAGGATCAACAGACCGATATTTTTCTTGATGGTAAAATGTTCGAAACATCCCAAGAAATGGCAAAGACCTTTGGAAGCGTTTGGAATAAAATATAGCATAGCAACTATTGTCAAGACTTTGCAAAAGTAGGGAATACCTAATATAGCAGGTATGGATAATGATGATCTACGGGAATACTCGTTGAGTGGATTCTTGCCGCTTCCTGCTAAAGATCAAATTTATAGGTCAATCCTCCTAAAATCTGCAAGCCCTGTACGGGGTAGTTGGCCCAACGCTGGTAGTTATTGTTGGCAATGTTCGCCGCTTTAACGAAAATAGAGAGTTGCTTGTTCCACCGGTAGCCCAAATGGGCGTTGGCATCGAAAAAACTGTCCAACGTAATTATTTCCGCCGCAAAATTCGAGGGAATGCCGGTCTGGTCGGCAATCGTGGCTACATCCTCTCTCTCGCCTACAAAAAACAGGTTCGCCCCTGCATACCATTTTTCACCGATCTGATAATCCATAAATAAAGAGCTCTTCAAATCGGGACGGTTCCAGGCGGGATTATCGGTTTCTGTGGAATAGTTGAAATACTCCGCATTTATACCCAGCGTAAAGTTGCGGTTCACGTCTACGTTCAGCTCGCCGAAAACGCCGACAGTCTTGATATCGTCATAGAACACCTCGAACGAATTGCCGTAGTAATAGCCTTTTTCATCGTTGCGGAAGGTATTTTGGGGATTCAGTTTGAAAAGGGGACTCCGATCTTCAGCCGTGTACGATGCTTTTACATTATAGCTCAAAGTCGGCATCAGCTGACCTTTCAATCCGACGTACCCGTCATATTTGGTATCCGTAGGTACAATATTCAAGGTCGGGGATATATAGGGATTATCTTCAACAAAACCGTAATAGGAATTCTGTTGCAGTCCGCCTTCCACCCCACCATAGACAATAGCCAGTTGATCGAGCAATCTGTAGGATGCCGTCACAGCGGGATAAATATAAAAGTTGCCATCGCTATTCTCGAGATCCATGCCGTAGACCAGATTTACACCGAGATTCAGGGAAAAATCTTCGTTCAACAAGAGCAGGTACGGATTGAGGCCCGCCTGCAGATTGCTGTACTTTATTCCCGTCGCATTGGTCGCATCGTTCAGACCGGCATTTTCAAAAGTACCGTTGACAAAATCGACCTTCGCTTTGATACCGAAGGATTCGTCCGCCACGGGAAAAGCAAAACCCGTTTTGAATATGGCCCGGTTCTCACCGGATTTTATGGCATCCCAAAAACGGCGGTATTGCAGTTCTGCATTTTCGAAATAAGAATCCTGAACATTGATATGGGCCCCTGCTTCGGCCATAAAATAGTTTTGGCGCTCCTCGATCGAATTGACCAGTTCTTCGGTAAAGACCCCATCGGGAATACCATACCAATTGTACAACTGATGCTGCGCGCCGACATCAAAACCCCAGTCAAAATCGCGATCCCTTTTCACGTAAGAACCGTCCAATTTCGTATTGGAATACACATTTTTAAGCGCCACCCCGTCGATATCGCCCGCTGAGGAGTTATGGTCTAGGCCCACCGTATAGCCCGACTCCCGATCAATCTCTCGGCTTGTATAAACTTTGGCCACAAGATTCGCAGGATTTCCACCCCCTGCCGTGGCGTAAGAATTAAATAGAACGGGCGGAGGCGACTTCTTGACCGCAGTCGCCGTGGCTTTGGCCGGGGTAAAGGTCGAGGCCACAGGTACCGAATAAATCGTGTATTCGACTTTCTTCTTTTGCAAGACGATAGAATCGTTGAACGTTGGAACTGTCTTAATCTTGAACGCGTCTGAAATCGTCGGCGTATAGGCTTTAGTCACCGTTATGGATTCGGTACCTATTTCGTCGGTTTCTTCTTCGTTTTCGTCTTCTTGGGCGAAGATTATTTGCGAAAATCCGAGCATCAGGATTAGAATCAGTTTTATGTTTTTGTGCATGTTAAGTGATTATTCTTTATTCTGTGTTCTTTTATTCTGTCCGTTCGAGCGCAGTCGAAAGCTCATGCTGCTGACCGGCAAGTAGGTCTCGACTGCGCTCGACCTGACATTAAGCTTGATGAATATTTTTTACTAATTAGCTATTCTTCTTCTGTCTAGCATCTATGTTCCAGGCCCTTGTAACTTCATTGCCATTCACCAAATCTCACTTCTGAAATCTAACATCTCCTTTCTAGTTCCCATCCGTACGGATCGACGAGTTGCTCTGTGCCTCCTTCGATTTGATACTAGCCAGCTCCGCTTTGGCTTCTGAGACCAGTTCGGTATATTGACTGAAATTGGTCGTTACGTTATCCAAAATATAGGTCGCTTGGTAGGCATCGCCCAAGGCATAGAAGTTCTTGGCCATAATGACCAGTCCTTTGCCGCCCCATTCTTTATAACTTGAATAATCTTTTGCCAGTTTTTGTACCGAAGCGTTCGACGCCTCGAAATCTTGCGCCTTGTTTTTGAAATAGGCATCGTAATACAAGGCTTCGGCCGCAGTGCCGCCGGTCGCGATGTTCAATACGTCTTGATAGGCCGTTTCAGCCTTTGCCTCATCGCCCGTAGCGATCGCGGCGCGGGCTATCATTATTTGGGCATCACTCTTGATACGATTGTCAATGGTCGGTACGGCCAATACCTTATCGGCATAGGCCAAGGTTTTTGCGTAGTTTTTTTGTTCGTAGTAGCCCTTCATTAGATTGGACTGTGCAAAAACGCGGTTCTGCTGAATGTCCGCCTGATTTTCCAAGCGTTCGAGAAACGGTATAGCCGTCACGTAATCATCTTTTCCGATGTAGATTTCACAGACCCGGGTCAGGGACTGCTCCGCATATTCACCACCGGATTTATCCGCAACAAATTTGTAGTGCGGCAAAGCTTTCTCTTTTTGGTCTTTTCCAAAATAAAGTTGCGCTAGGTTGAAATGTGACTTCACCGCATTGACCCCGTTCGGGAATTGCTTGATGTAATTTTCATAGCCCTTGATGGCCGCCTCCTTTTTGCCCTCCATATTCTGTTTGTCGGCAGATTCGAAAGTCGCATTGTCCAGTTCACGATCGGTGACTTCCACGAAATCGAGGTTCTCGACCCAAGCGGCGTACTCGTCGACCCGGCCTAAATCCACATAAATCAGTTTCGCTGTGGAAACGGCCTGAATCGCTTCCTGCGTATTCGGGAAGTCACGTACGACGGATTTAAATTCTCCCAACGCCTGCTCACTGCGGTTCGAATTGTAATGCACCAGTCCTTGACGCATCATGGCCTGCGGTACTAACGGACTAGTGCCGTACTCCCGTCTCAGGTTATCATAGGTCTGAAGCCCCTGCTGCTCTTTTCCAGCTGAAATCAAGGTGTTTGCCAGTTCGAAAAGGGCATCGTCACGCAAGCTGGAATTCGGGTAGGCCGATGCGAAGGTGCGCAGTTCCTCGATTTTAGTGTCGCGGCGGTCTACGAAGCCGTAACTGATGGCCTTTTGAAAGGCGGCATAGGCCTTGTCGGTACCCGTCAGCGCCAAAGCATTGTTATATGTTTCGATGGCCGGCCAATATTGGCTCGTCACAAAATAACTGTCGCCCAAACGCAGGTTGGCGTCGTACATTTTTTGGGTATCGTCAGTACCAGCCTTGGTGAAATTATTAAAATAGGATACGGCGTTGTCGTAGTCCTTCAACTTAAAATAGGTGTAGGCCAAGTTGTAATCGAGTTCTTTATTTTCAGCGGTCGATCTTGCTTTCGGATTCTGTTGAAATTGGATGTAATCGACCAGCGCATCATCGAAACGGTTCAAGAGATATTCAGATTCCGCTTTCCAATAATTGGCGCGGGCTTTGAAAAGGGGATCTTCGGCACTGTCTAACGATTTTTTAAAATTGTTCGTTGCCGCGGCATAATCTCCGTCCATAAACTGTTCGATGCCGCGGTAATAGGCTACTTTCTGGTAGGTGGCCTTGCTGGCATACTTTGGATTCTTTTCCAAAAGTTCCATCGCACCCTCGAAATTCTTTGAGGTGATGTACGAATCGACCAAGAGTTCCTGCATCTCCTGCGTATTTTTCCCGTTGGGATATTTGGCCAAATAATCGGAAATCACTTTTGGGACCGGCTCATAGGGGTTACCGATTTCATAGCTCAACCGCGCATAGTTCAGGTCGGCATCCTTTTTAATATCGGGAGAAAAATCCATTTGGGATGCATTCCGAAAAGCATTGAGGGCTTCCTGTTTTTTATCCAACTTCAAATAGCATTCCGCCAAGTGGTAGTAAGCATTTTGGGATACACTATTCTTACCATCGATAATCTTGTTGAACTGTTGGATGGCGTTCGCATAATCGCCCTGTTGGTAGAAGGAATATCCCAATAAATAATAATCCGTATTGCTGAACTTGCCTTTTTTGCCCCTATACTCCTCTAGATATGGAATGGCGTTCGCATACTGTTCCATATTAAAATAGCTCTCGCCGATGATTTTGCTCAATTCGGACTTTTCTTTCCGGTCATTTTTGGCCATTTGTTTTTTGGCCAGGGCAATCGCTTGGTCGAACTTGCCGAGCTTGAAGTTCATGTCCGCCTGATAGTAATCCATTTTCTCTTTGAGAATTTCAGGATCTTTGATCTCGTCGAAACGCTGGTTGGCCGTATCATAATCATCTTGTTGATAAGCGATATAGCCTTGGTAGTACTTAGATTGCGAACCGTATTTCGGGGAATTCTCGACCTTTTGCAAGTAGCTTTCAGCTTCCTTTTGTTTCCCGGAGGAAAAAAGGGAATAGCCGTAATTGAAGTTGAACTTATCCATCTCCCCCCGCGAAAGTGCCTTTTGGTCCACTTTATTGTACCATTTCAAGGCATACGGATATTTTCCCGTCTCGAAATAATATTCCGCCACATCGACAAAGGCGGAGTTCCGCTTGGTAGAAGTCGGATAGTTTTCTACAAAACTTTCCATCAGACGATCCGCGCCCAATTGGTTCAAACGGACGGCGGCATTGGCCTCAAAATAGGCACTATTGGCCTTCGTCTCGAGATTGTCGGTATTCTGTTTGACCTTCGAAAAAATGGACTGTGCCGCCTGGTACTGCTCATTGTTATAGAGTGCTAGGGCGTCTTGATATTCTTTCTGGTTGTGGGTGTAGATTTTGGTCTCTTGGGATACCCCTGTAACGACCATCCCCAAGAAAATAGGGAGAAAAGCGGTGATTTTTTTTAACATAGTGTCCAAGTGATAAGTTAAGCCGAAGAATATGGATTACCTTAATTAATTTTAATAACGGCGAATATGGCATCTAAGTATATCGCGGTGCGCTTTTCGCTTTGCGCTCTACGCCTTTCGCTACCATTTAACGTAAAATAGCCCACAGTGTAAGGCGTTTAGCGAATAGCACAAAGCTTTTAAGGCTGCAAAGAAAAAAAGAGTATTACTTTTGGAAGAAGAATTATTGATAATGAACCCATTTAGACTTTTTGTTTGGAACCGAGAATATCGGCTTTTGAAGCTAGAGGAAGTCATTTTTAATAGCATAGCATGGCTACGGGTAATCAAAAATGAGCAAATATAGCTTCAAAACGTGCTATTCGTAGGTAAAAGAAAAAGTCTAAATGGGTTCAATTCATTATTAATTCTTCAACATGAGATTGCAAATGGTAATTTTACATAGAATATTGATTCAATAGCCCATAATTCCAAAGCATGTCCGAAACAATTCTAGAACTCAAAGACGCCGCTATTTTCCAAAAGGAAAGTTTGGTATTGAACGAGGTCAACCTCGATGTAAGAAAGGGGGAATTCGTATATCTGATCGGAAAAACAGGCAGCGGAAAGAGTAGTTTTATGAAAACGCTTTACGGTGACCTGCCGCTACAGCAGGGCACAGGAAGTATTGCGGACTTCGACTTGGCCAATCTCCGTGAAAAGGATATCCCCTTTCTACGCCGAAAACTTGGTATCGTCTTTCAGGATTTCAAGCTACTCCCCGACCGGAACATTAACAACAATATGGCCTTCGTTTTGAAGGCTACGGGATGGAAAGATTCCCATAAAATGGCCCTTCAGATCGAAGAGGTTCTCGGCAAGGTCGGCATGAAAACCAAAGGCTTTAAATTCCCGCATGAGCTGTCTGGCGGCGAGCAGCAGCGTATCGCCATCGCCCGCGCCCTGCTCAACGATCCTGAACTTATCTTGGCCGATGAGCCCACCGGAAACCTCGATCCCCAGACCAGTGTAGAAGTCATGAAAGTATTGCAGGAAATCCACAAATCGGGACGCACCATTTTGATGGCGACCCATGATTATGCCCTGATCCTAAAATATCCGTCGAAAACCTTGAAGTGCGATGGGAACAAGATTTTTGAGGTGGTGCAGCGGGCGGTCTAGTCTTTTCGACCTACACCGCTGTTTTATTGTGTCAAAAAATAAATCGTATCAATTAAAAATTTTAAAGATATGGTAATATTTTATAATTCGTCGGTTGTACTAAAACGAAATACAATCAACTGTACAGATTAAAAGTCCCTATTAACCATAAAAATACGATTATGATCCAAAAGCTCTTAGTTCCCGTAGATTTTACCGAAGCGTCAAAAAAAGCCATTAATTATGCGATAGTCGTGGCCGAGAGATGCCACTCAAAAATTATTTTTGTTCATGGCTTCACGGAAAGCTATGCGCCAAACGCTGCGCCTTCCGCATCTACTCTGGCGAGTCCTCCACCGGAAAACATCGTTTCTCACCGGGAATTAGGCAAGAAAAGACTTACCGATTTTCTCGATGCATTTCCTAAACTTCGCCAAATAGACTTTTCCGAGATTATCGGGATGGGGTCTGCCGTGGATGTTATCTGTCAAACGGCGGAAGACGAAAACACGGGTCTGATTATAATGGGTACCCAAGGTGCGGATAGCGCAAAAGCTTTTTTTATCGGTACCAATAGCGAAAAGGTCAGCCGAAAATCGAACTGTCCGGTTTTAGTGATTCCAGAAGACCTAAAATCCATTACAATGGATTCGGTGTGTCTGGCAGTAGATACGGACCCCTTGGAGAACATAGCATCGCTAGACGTATTGGTTCAAATCTCTACCGCTTTTAATGCAAAACTCCGTGTCATCCATATCTCCGATAAAGAAAAAACAAAATTTAAAAAAGAAGAGGTTCTTGCCCCATACCGGACAACATTGGAAAAGATAGAACATTCGTTTCATGTATTCTATGATAAAGATCCCATTACTGGTATTTCGGATTTTCTTACTAAAAATCCCGTAGATGTACTTTCTTTATTTTATCGTGAGCACGGATTTTTCGAAAGGGTACTACAACCAGGACTTCGAAAAAAAATGGTCTTCGAGACCGACATTCCATTACTTATCTTAAAATAGAGATGTCCAAGAATCTCTTCCCGAGAAATTAGTCGATGATTAAATCTTAGAAAATTTATAACTCCAAATCTGCGAAATGGTTTCCATTTTTTATACATGTTGGCCGCGACAATGACGCCGATTGATTTCGCGCGATAGCTGTTTTGAAATAAGCGATTGGTTTGGGGAGAGAATGCCGATTATTTGTTACCATCAATTTTTTGCGTAATTGCATTTGAACCTTAGGGTAATGGGCAATTTAAATTGTAGCTTCAAGCCCAACAAATTGGCGACTCATCATGAAGGATATAGGACTATATTTAGCCAGTTACTTTTTTTATATCTTCCACACCCTATTGATTCTCTTTAATCTATTTGGATGGCTTTATGCTAGAACGAAAAGGCTAAATCTAATCTCGCTATTGGCGACTTTTGTTTCTTGGATACTATTGGGATTTTGGAAAGGTTGGGGCTACTGCTTTTTGACGGATTGGCACTATCAGGTGCTGAGAGCTCTGGGCGAACGAGAATTACCATCAAGCTACATCGTTTTCCTAATCGAAAAAATCACTGGTCGGTCGCTGGAAGTCGAGCTGGTGGATTTGCTTACGGTTAGCCTAGCGATTTTCGCACTGTTTTGTTCGTTTTGGGCAAACTTTCGGAACAGTGAATGATGCATTAGTCACTTATAAGGGAATTGCACGAAATTGCAACTTATACTTGCCAAACATGTGCTTTTGATTTTTAATCTCTTAGCGCACGTCAGAGCGGACTAAAATTTACCCTAACTTTTTAAAAATCTATGGTAGAATTAAAGCAAAAAACATATTGGGAAAGGTTTAAAGGGGTCGTTACCCCGATTTTTTCGGGCGAATTGGCATCGGGCGTACTTATGGTAATCTCGGTTATCGTCGCTCTGCTGTTAGCTAATTCGGGATGGTCTAAGGAATTTCACGAGTTTTGGGAATATCCTCTGAAAATAGAACTGAACACGGGAAAACTGAACTTGACCCTGCATAAACTGGTGAACGATGGTCTAATGGCCATTTTCTTCTTTACCATCGGTTTGGAAATTAAAAGGGAAATCATTGCTGGCGAACTAGCCAATCTTAAAACAGCTCTGCTGCCCATTCTTTGTGCCGTAGGTGGCATCTTGTTTCCTGCATTGTTCTATTTTGCATTGAACTATGGAACGGATACGATATCGGGATGGGGTATCCCCATCGCTACCGACATCGTATTCGCACTAGTGTTGTTGTCAATGATTGGCAGCAGTAGAGTACCGCTCACCTTAAAAATATTTGTCACGGCCTTGGCAGTGGTCGATGATCTCTTTGCCGTATTGGTCATCGCGTTTTTCTATACCGAAAACATTGTGGTCGAAAGTCTATTGTGGGCGTTTTTGGCCTTTTTTGTTCTTGTCGGCGCCAACAAGATCGGCATTAAAAATCCTTTTTTCTATGCTGCGATAGGTATTTTGGGAATTTGGACGGGATTTTTTCTTTCTGGCGTGCATGCCACGATCGCAGGGGTTATCACGGCCATCGCCATTCCGGCCAAGGTCGATTTGAAAGAGGGCCAGTTCATAAAGAATATCCGGAAACTGATAGACACCTTTGAGGAAACCCAATCGACCGATACGGTTTTTGTAAAGCGAGATCAATTGAAAGTGGTGCATATCATACGAAAGGCAACGCGAAAAGCGGTGCCGCCACTTCAGAGTATCGAAAAAATCTTGCAACCGTTTGTGAACTTTTTCGTGCTTCCGATGTTCGCGCTGGCCAATACCGGGCTAACCATTGAAGCGGAAAACTTGGGGCTACTCGTCGAACCTCTATCTTTAGGTATAATTCTCGGGCTGGTTCTCGGTAAGTTTTTGGGCATTTCCCTGACCGCAAAATTAGCCGTCGCCTTACATATGGCAAAGTTACCTAAAAAAGTCAGATGGCCGCAACTCTACGGGGCCGCGGCCTTTGCAGGTATCGGCTTTACCATGTCCATTTTTATTGGAGAACTGGCCTTTGAGAACGAAGCTTATGTAAGCCAGGCCAAATTAGCTATTTTAGTGGCATCGGTACTTGCCGTCGCAGTCGGAGCGGTTATTTTTCAGTTTTTCGTAATCTCGAAAAAAGCTTGAAAAGCTAACTTGCCCTGATTCTAAAATGTCCGTCGAAAATCTTGAAATGCGATGGGAACACGAATTTTGAAGTGGTGCAACGGGCGGTGTGAAACTATTGGAATATGCCAAATGAAATCATCAAATCTTGGGAGCAAAACGCCTCTGAATGGGTCAAAGCAATAGATTCACAACGGATAACGTCGAGAAAGTTTACCAACCCTGCCATTGTCCAGATGCTAAAGGATACAGCGTCGAAACGTATTTTGGATATCGGTTGTGGAGAGGGATGGTTGACCCGGAGCATAACAGCAATGGGAAAACAGGGTATTGGTATTGATGCCATCGGGCAATTACTGGATAACGCCAGGCAAAAAGGACCTGAATCTTTTTATCAAATGAGTTATGAAGATATCGTGGCCGGCCACACGGTCCCGGAAGCTCCCTATGATATCATTGTTTTCAATTTCTGTCTCTATCAGGAAAAAGGGCTTCCCAAACTGTTCGAGGCCACCAAGAGGGCACTTTTTTGCAATGGCAGCGTGGTTGTCCAGACTCTGCATCCCTATTTTCTGTTGAGCAATGGGTTAGCGTACGAAGGTCAGGTAATTACCGATTCGTGGAAAGGCCTTCCGGGCAATTTTACGGATAGGCACCATTGGTACGCCCGAACGTTTGAAGATTGGTTTTCCATTTTTGCGGAGTGCAATATGAACGTAAAGGACCTACGGGAAATAACGAATGATGAAGAAATACCTGTCTCCCTTATTTTAAGAGCGATTTAAATCGAGCATTAGAGAATTTCCCGGATGAAATATCTGCGTGAAATCTATACATTGGAGCTTTCAATGAACTGACGTTAATATTTTGCCTACCACCTCAATTATCCGTACCTTACATTGGGTCGACATTGATAATCATGCCTTCCAAACCATCTAATTCCTTCTATTATGTATCCAATGTTCGTTATCGGGATTCTTTTCGGATTGTTCCTGCTATCAGGAATCCGCATTATTTTTGAATATAAAAGGGCGCTAAAGTTCCGGTTCGGAAAGTATATCAAAACCTTGCAGCCCGGTTTTAGATGGATTATTCCCTTTGTGGAAACGGTTCAGACCGTAGATATCCGTGTGATTACCATCAACATTGTATCCCAAGAGGTAATGACGGAAGACAATGTGCCCTGCAGTATCGACGGGGTGGTTTTCTTTAAAATTTTAGATCCCGAAAAAGCGGTGCTGGAAGTCGAGGAATTCAAATTTGCGATCACCCAATTGTCCCAAGCCGCCCTTAGGGATGTTTGCGGAAAGGTAGAATTGGATACCATTTTGAGCAAACGCGAAGAAATGGGCAACAATATCAAGCAGATTGTTTTGGAGGAAACTGTGGTATGGGGCATCGATATCATAGATGTTAAGATAAAGGACATACAATTGCCGGAAAACATGAAGCGGATGATGGCCAACCAAGCAGAGGCCGAACGTTCCCGAAGGGCACAAATCATCTTGGCCCTTGCCGAGGAACAGGCCGCCGGAAAATTATTGGAAGCCGGGAAACTCATCGACCAGTCCCCTTCCGCTATAAAATTAAGGCTCTACCAGACCTTGGCGAACATAGCCGCCGAAAAGAACTCTACCATTCTTTTCCCGTTCCCGGAAGAGGTTTTGCCTAGAAACCCTAAGAAGGAGTAAGAGTGATGGTTGATTCGATTCGGCATCCTTCCGTTGACCAAAGGACCTATTTGTTGGTCTTTGCCAATGGGGCATCTCCCTCTCCCAAAAGCTTTAAATATTCTCTATAGTTATACTGCGCAATCTTCCTTCCCAATGCCAAACCTTCGATATTATCGGCCTGAATGTGGTAACCTCCCATGACCCTTGACATACCGGCCATTTCGGCTGCTTCGGTAAAGGTCGGAAATTCCAGTACGACCGGGTCTCCCAAATTATCGGGTTCCGTTAGGGCACCGGGCACCAGTTCTACCTCCACGCCGAATGCCTCATCGCCGGTAAACAGTTTCAACGCCTCCGCACATCCGCCGCTGATGGTGCTATGGCCGGAAACATAACTCGGGAAAGGGGGACACAGAAACGAATCTGGGGAATAGGGCCGCCATTCCTGCCCCTTCATTTGTACCATCCCTTTTTCGGGACCACCCCATGCTTTTATGACCTGATCTTGGTAGTATTCGTGCACGAGGGCATAGGGTCGGGCAAAATCGTAGTGCATTTTAGAATCCCAACAGGCTATAAAAGCATCCATGGCCACGGATTCCACCAAAAAGTACATTTTAACGTCCTCGTCCAACGTATGTTGGTCCCGTAGCGAAATATCCTGGGCAAATTTAAGCCAATGTCCTGCCTGCTGTACGGATTTCGGTCCATCCCTCATGAACTCGACCAAAGCCTTGTTTTCAGGGGTAAGTTTAGCCTGTAGGTCGATTACCTCTTTGACTTCTTTTTCCAGTTGCTCCGAACCGATCATCGGGGGAGGGCCGGGCCGAAACTGATCAGCGGTTTCCAACAATAGGGGTTTAACTTCTTGCCAGTACGGCGTTAGGCAACCGGGATCATAGGGATTACCATTCTCGTCGATAAAATATTTGCCTTGCCATCTATTGATATCCACATTGTTGTCTATGTCGTTAACAGGCATATACCCGGAATAGTCAAAGTACGGCTCCCCATTGGATCCGGCTACTTCCCCGTACTGGTTGGCACCGTCGTTCTTTCTCATTTCGATGACCCTTTTGGCCGCCAAGTTACCTATGCCCTCTGGTGTTTGGGAATCTGTGGACGAATTATCGGGATCAAGTCCCAGTTCCACCATTTTGTTCCTGAACATCGTACTATCGGAATAATAGTACTCGTTCAGGGCGCGGTAGGCAGCATAACTGATGGCAATTTCTTTGTTACTTAAGGTTCTTTCGATTTCAGGTCGGCGTTCCACATTCTTCATATAAAGAGGTTTGGCCTTTTCATCGAACCGCGTCCACGCATCGTACATGGAGGTAAAGATCAGTCCGAGATACCGCGAGGTGATTGTTGGCCTGGGCTTGAACCTATCGGTATCGTTCGCCGTACCTTCTAAAGCCAAATGGGCCCATTGGTAGGCCACATTTTCCATTCCCCTCGGCTCTTTGGTTTCCCTTTGCAATGGAATTTCTGTATCCTTCAAATCGCTCGTAGACATAAGGGATAGCGCACCGAATAGGGACAATAGAATAATTTTTAACCTCATTTCATCAGTATTTTACTATTCAATGATATACATTTATACCCAAAAAAAAGAATATTTTACATGAATTGGACAAATGGATTGATGAACCCTTTACTTTATTGGACGAGCTTATGAACTGCCTTATCGTTGATGACGACCCCTTAATCTGCAATCTTCTCGAGCATTTTTGTGGCAAAATCCACGAAGTGAGCGGAATTGTTGTGGCGACATCCGGTTTTGAGGCTATAAATTTTATCAACGGCTCCCATTTTAATCTTGTTCTTCTAGACTTCGATCTACCTGATATTACGGGCAAGGATATTTTAAAAATCATCGATACCACTACAGCCGTTATTATGGTCACTTCGCACAAAGATTTTGCCTCCGACTCCTACACGTATGACCAGATTGTCGATTATTTGGTCAAGCCCGTTGATTTTACCCGCTTTTTTAAGGGATTTCAAAAGGCCCAAAGTTTTCTTTCCAAGCACCGTGATAAGGAATCTAGACTTTTCATAAAGGAAGGCAACAAGTTGGTAAAAATACAGTTGGAGGATGTAAAGTACTTTAAATCAGAGGCCAATTATATCGCCGTGGTCTTAACGGACCGGAAAATATTGACATTAATGACCTTGAAAGATCTGGTGCCCAAACTTCCTGATTTCTTTCAAAAGGTACATCGCTCGTATATCGTAAATCTTAATAAAATAGACTCCATAGATAATAATGCCATCGAAATCGGGAAAGACCATATTCCGGTCAGCCAACGGTATGAAAAAGACCTGCTCAAGAAGATCGATCTTTTGAATTGAGCCGTGCCTCGCAACGGATGCAACACAGATAATAGGCGAAAATATTCGATATGCCGGATACATCGTCTTTTTTTAAGGCCATCACTTTTTGTGGCAATGCTTTCTGAAGGTCGGTCAATTGTAAGGTGTGGATATGGGCAATGAGTTTATGTAGTATGGCGTCCCATTCTTTTTGGCCTTTTGTATTTTCTGCCTTTTTTATCCTATTCAGATACGTTTCGAACTCTTCCCGTAGCAATTGTAGTACCTTGGAAATCTTGGCCGAATCATTGTCGTAATTGGTATAGATAGTTGAAAAATCTGGGGCGTTGAACTCATGGGCACCCAACAATCGGTAAACGGTATCTTTCAAATCGTCTATGTTGAACGGCTTTTGAAAATACCATGTACTTATCCGCCTCATTACTTCCGGTTCCAAGGCAGAGGCCAAAATGAGCTGACAGCCTATTTTTTTAGTCTCTATCCAATCCGTGAGCATAGGTTCAAGGCTTTTGTCTTCCAACATCAAGTCACTTATAATCAAGTCCGGCGGATGGGTATCGGTACGTTCCGATGCCTTTTCCACACTGTCCGTTTGATACAACAAAATCTGCCCGTCATTGAGAATATGGCGCATCAGTTCGATTGTTGAAGGGTCGTCCTCGATATACAGAACCTGGTATTGGCCGCTTAACTGCGGCAGGATATTGACTTTGGCAGCAGTATCGATTTGGGTTTTTGGTGCTTCGGAAACCCCAACGGGAATCAGTACATTGAATTCGGAGCCCGACCCCTTCTCGGACACTGCTCTTAAGCTGCCCCCGAACAATTCGGTCAATTGTCGCACGATGGATAGCCCGAGCCCATAGCCGCCATATCTTCCGGTCAAATCTTCCTTTTCCCTAAAAAAGCGTTCGTTTATCTTGTCCAAATTTTCCGGGAGGATGCCGATACCGGTATCGGTTACCTTTATATACAGTACTTCGGCCTTGCCCGATACAATCTTTGCCGAAAGGCCGACTTTTCCTATTGGGGTGTATTTCAGGGCATTTACCACCAGATTGGTAACAATTTGTGATAGTCGCAATGGGTCCGTTATATAGTTGAGCGTTTCAAGTTTTTTGTCAAGATCCAAATGGAAATCCAACCCCTTTTGCAGGGCTTCGTATTCATAATTGGAGTGGATGTCCTTTAGGAGTTCGGCTATGTTCGTCTGCACCGGGGAAATTCGCAATTTCCCTTCCACCAGCTTTTGATGGTCTAGCACATCATACATTAGGCCTGCCAAGTTGTTTGCGCTCTTTTCGAGGGAGTCGATGATAGGAAGTTGCTCTACCCTGGGCGACCGTTTGTGCAGCAGTTGGGTCAGCCCCAAAATCGTGTTCAAGGGCGTACGCATTTCATGGCTCATGTTCTGTAAAAATTCGTCCCGTTGTTTTTTTGCGTGCTGCTCCTTTTTCAGTGCGGTATTCAATTCTTGTACGTTCCGGTCGATTTTGCCCTTCATTTTGGTAAAGGTATCTGCCAAGACCCCTATCTCGTCTTTTCGGTTGGTCGGCAGTTCCATATCATCCGTAATCCCTTTGTCATAGTTGGCGATGGCCTTCGTCACCTGATTGATTTTCCTTGAGAAAAAGCGGACGAACAGCAAGGAAATCAATATTGAAATTGCACAGACCCACACTAAAATTTTTATGCTTTCCGATCGAACGGTCCGGGCACTTTGTAAAAGCACGTTCTGCTCGATCGATGAAATCAGGTAGACTTTCCGCTTCCCCTGGAAATAGGACAGTTCTCTGCTATTGCTCAGATAGGTATTATCTTTGGCGTCCTTTAGTGCCCAAAAGTGATTTTTTTGTAAGATGACGGTATCGCGGGCTATCCTGAAATCCTTAAAAAAATTAAAGCCATTTTGGGTCTGCAGTCCGAATTGTTTTTGTGCTTCGGGAGCATACAGATATTGGCCTTCCGAGTCTATGAGATAGAGCCGTGATTCCGTTCCCGATATTTGTTCAAGGGTACTGTACAGTCCACCAAGATCAATATTGATGACTAAGATTCCCCTCATGTTGCCCTCGGTATTGAAAATCGGGCTTGCCGCCCTTACCGTCGGTGTCGGGGGATTACTGATAACGCCGAATTCCTCGTTTAGATTTATCCTTGAAAAATAAAACTCGCCCTCGCTTAAGGTTATGGTTTCCTGAAAATAGTCTAGGTCTCCTTTTTGCTGCAATGTATCGGGTACAAAGATTTCCCCATTGTTCTTATCGAACCGGACGACTTCCCTACCGTCGTTTTCGATGCCTATCAAACGTATCTGAAAGTAGGCCGTTTTGTTTTCGAGCGTAATACGGAAGAGCCGCTCTAGGTCGTCTACCGTTTTCCCCTTAGGATCGTTCACATAATTTTGAAGGGTCGGGCTCGCGGAGATAACGGCGATATCTTTGGACACTTCGTTCAACAGGGCAAAAAAAGACTGCTCCGCCAGTTCGGAGGTATGCGTGATGCGCTCCTGCGAATAGGCTATAATGACCCCCGATGCCTTTTTGAACACCAGATATCCCGTTAGAAGGATACACAAAACCAGCAATCCCGTAAAGAAGAGCGCAAAACGGGTTACTATGGAATATCGAAATTTCATTGGGCGGGAGCAATGGATTTTGAACTGCCAAAGTATGTTTTATTTAGATGGGAAGCAAAAGGAAGCCACGGACCGTGGTACCCCACGTCCATAAATAGTCGCTCGATTTAGCGAGTGGATAAATTGCAGATTTCCCGTTCCGCGGCCAATAAGAGTTGTTCCAACGGTTCCCTCTTTTCGTTGACCCCCATGTTCCCAAGATCATACCTCGTGCGCTCCATGAGCCTCTGGCAATAGGCTGTTCGGATATCCGTCGTCAAGCAAGAAATAGTATCCTTGTAGAGACGATCCAATTCCGAAAGACAAACGGTACGGGGTTTTTGTTTAAGGTAGTCGGTCAATTTGTCGAACATGTTCTTAGGTGTTGGTAGCCCAAAAATTCTTGTTGAGGATTTTCAGGATTTTGATGTTATTTGAATGCCACAAAAACTGAGCCATGTAGTAGTTATGCCCATGGAAACAATTCCCAGTATTGCCTTAATCAATACCTATTATGCAAACTACCTCAATGCGATTCGGCTATAGAAACCCAAAACATTTTTATCCGTCAAATACCACATTTCGTCAACCTATCTCCACCATTCATGTAATAATTGCCTTTTACATCGGGATAATGAATAGTATTGAACACGAAAACCGAAACGTCTATATGGAACCGATCAAAAAAAACCACTTCATAGTTACCTTATTGTTCATCACATTCGCTATAGGCAGTTCCTATGCCCAAGGCCTTCTCGATGGTTTTATGCGTGGAAAGGGGCAACTAGTTACGGCCCTGAGTTATAGCCATGAATCCTACGACACCTATTTTGTGGGTATGAACAAAACCCAAAACGAAAATTTGGGTACCATAAAGACCAATTCCGTCAATTTCTTCGCTGCGGGCGGGCTTACCGATTATTTGGATGTTGTCGTTTCGTTGCCCTATATCGAGACACAGGCCACTCAAGGTTTCTGGTCAGACCAAAAAGACTTTCAGGATATCAGCCTTTTTCTAAAGGGAAGGTTTTTCGAAAAGGATTTTTCCGAGAAGGGCAAGCTTTCGATGATCGGTGCTATCGGGGTAATTACGCCGTTATCCGATTACATTGCCGATGCCCCGGTTTCCATCGGTAGCCAGTCTACCCAGTTGGAAGGGCGTTTTATTGCCCAATACCGAACGGCGCTTGGTCTTTTTGTCGCCGGTCAATTAGGATATAGCAAACGGGGCAATGTAGATATTGATCGGGAATTGGAGGTAAGTGTTCCAGACGCATGGGACTACATCGTAAGGGCAGGCGGCAGCTATAAAAAGCTGTACGCAGATGCTTGGTTCCAACATCAGAATTCGCGCAACGGTAGCAATATTGGTCCCGGGGTACCGTTCCCCAGCAACGAGATCGACTTTAGCCGGATCGGGTTCACGTTGTACCACCCAATCCCAAAAATGGAAAACTTTGGCGTGGCCCTTTCCACCGGTTTTACCCTTTCGGGAAAGAACATCGGAAAATCCGACCGAATTACGGCCTCGTTGATTTATAACTTTTCCGTTTCCAATACACAACCTTAAAAACCAGTATTCGATGAAATTCAATTTAAAGTATGTCCTTATAATCAGTTGCCTTGCCTTGTCCATTATTTCCTGTGAAGAGGATATTCCGGAAATGGCCGAACTTCCGGTTCCAAATTCCGTTTCTTTGGATGCCGATGCAGGCGATTGGCAAAACGTCATGAAGATGGATTACCTGACGGAAATTTCCCTCCCGGCACCGGCCGATGTAGATTCTGATACGTACAGGTCGGAATTGGAAGAATTGGTCGCGATTACTGTAAAAAGGACTCCCGAACAAGAAAGGAAAGTGCGCTATTGGGCCTCAGGTGGGGTACTTCGCTGGAACAAGATCTTGCGGGAACTGGTCGCCAAGTACAATGTAGCCCCGGCACCAGGGTCAGCGACCAACCCTAAAAAGCCGGTCGCCAACCCACCGTTTGCGTCCAGAGTCTATGCCATGCTGAGCGTGGCACAGCACGATGCCCTTATCGCTACTTGGAAGCTCAAGTATTCTGTCAACCGTCCAGCCCCCAGTTTAACGGACAATGGTATCGATGTCCAATTTGCAAACACGGAATTACCATCCTACCCTTCTGAACAAGCCGTTATTGCAGGAACTTCCCTAAAAATTCTAAAAACGTTATTTCCATTGGAGGCCGAATTTCTCAATGGGTTGGCCCAAGAGCAAGTCAATACCGTCCGATGGGGCGGAGCGGGTACCGAAAGTGATATTGCGGACGGTTGGCAATTGGGCGATTTCGTAGCCTCCAAAATTTTGGAACGCGCCAGCACCGACAGGATGAGCAAGGCCGCCGATCCGGTAGAAACCTATCATTCTTTTTTTAAGATAGACCCGACCACCGTTCCTGTTGCCTGGATCAGTATCGCAAGCCCAAAAGTCTACCCAATCTTGCCCATGTACGGAACCGTAAAGACCTGGCTCGATTCAACGGCCGTATTTTCGGCCTTGCCACCGCCGCCCCCCAAAGTGGGTACGGAAGCTTTTAAGAAGGATATCGCCTATGTAAAAAGTATTTCGGAGAACAGGTCCCGGGAACAATGGCGTATATCCGAATTTTGGGCCGATGGTGGCGGCACGTATACCCCGCCTGGCCATTGGAACGAGATCGCGGAAGAACTCTTGGTCAAGGTGCAATGGAGCGAAGTACGAACGGCGAGGACGTTTTCGTTGATGAACCGTGCGGTAATGGACAGTGGCATACTCTGCTGGTACGCCAAATACAAATACTATTTTCCTAGACCTTCACAAATCGATCCCGATATCAAGACGGCGACGGGCATACCCAACTTTCCTTCCTATACCTCAGGCCATTCGTCTTTCTCTTCAACGGCTGGAACGGTTTTGGGCTATCTCTTTCCCGATCAAAGGGAAGAACTCGAACGCCAATTTATAGAGGCGGGCGATTCTAGGGTCTATGGCGGCATTCATTACGAATTCGATAACCTAGAGGGAAGAAATTCTGGAGTTGCCGTTGGTGAAATTGCCATTTCCGAAGCCCGAAGCGATGGAGCGGATGATTAAAACCTAAATTTATACAGCCTTAGGGTTCATCTTGAAAAAAATCGACCCACCGTCGCCATTTTCTCAAAATGGGGGCATTGTCGGGGCCGGACTTTTGGTGCCTTTCATAACATCTTTAGCGCTGTATTTTCCCACAAGCACATAATAAGTAAGCACCCCTTGAAGCTTGGTCTTGTTCTCCGGTTTTAAAAAGGGTTTCAACGGTGCTACCATAGGTTTTTCCATTGGGAAAGGAATGAGAGGCGTCCAATGTGTTCCAAACCTTGAACTCCCCTTCGGAGGTCGGTAGGTTAACCTCGTCAAAAGTGCCTAGCGGATTGGCTTCATTTGCCCTTGCCAAGTTGGTGCCATCATTCGTAGGGATTTGAAGCTAGGCCTTACGGCAACTTATGCTCTTATTTTTTGAATTATTATTGCATAGCTTTGAAAATCCCGCTTACATTCCCTTATTTCCTAAGCCTATGATTATCAAAAACCGCGTTTACAAAGCCGACAAAGAGGTCAATCCGCTGATTGGGGTATTGCTGTTTTTGATATCCATAGCATTGTTGGCAGTTACGGCTCCACTAGGATTTTTCTATGGATTTTTCTATGCCCTTCTTACCAAAGGAATCAAGGGCATCGGTGAATATCTGCTAAAAATTGCCATTTCGATAGATCAATTAGGCAACGTGATGATGCAGCACCTGTTGAACACGCTTTGGGTCAAAAAAGGACGCTATAATTTTGGAAACCGTGACGAGACCATTTCCAGCGCCCTCGGGCGGAACAAAAAACTCGGCACGTTAACCGATTTTGGCAACTGGATCGATAAACTTCTTGACGTTATCGACCCCAACCATTCGTTGAACTCCATCGATTATTATATAGAACCCTCCGATCAGATCATCGACAAATTGGCATGGGTTCATATCGTGAACGGTCGTATACTGATGACCCGCACAGAGGGCCTGGAAAAGTATTATATTCCCGGTGGTAAACGAGAGCCTGGCGAAAGTGATGCAAAGGCACTATTTCGGGAAATCAAAGAGGAACTGAGCGTAGATATCGAAATTAAATCCCTGTTCTTTATAGGTATTTTCGAGGCACAGGCAGATGGCCATAAACCCGGAGTTTTAGTTCGGATGACCTGCTACACGGCATCCTACAAAGGCGAACTTCAACCGGAGTCCGAAATCGCGGAAATGGTACGGCTCAATTATAAGGATAGGCACATGGTCTCGGAAGTCGATATGCTGATTTTTGATTTTTTAAAGGAAAAAGGACAATTGGAGTAGAAAATCCAAGCACCAAATTCCAAATTCCATGAAGCTGAGACCAAAAATAGTAAGAATTGCCAAAGAATTACAGCGATACACAGAGAAAAAAATAGGGAATATGCTAAAACCTTTTCGCTTTATAGTGTTGTTTTTGATAGTGTTGGGATGCAAGGAAGAAAATCCACCATCAAAAAAGAACGTCCGCCCCAACGTCCTTTTTATTGCCGTTGACGACCTCCGAAACGAATTGGGTGCTTACGGCAGCATCGCCAAATCCCCGAATATGGACGCTTTGGCGGAAGAGGGCATCCTTTTTACGCATCACTATGTTCAAGTGCCTACCTGTGGGGCTTCAAGGCATGCGCTTCTAACCGGATACCTTCCTTCCAAACCCATCCATTTATCAAATAATGCTATTGTGGAAGAACTTTCGGGAAAGGCTGAGGATTCCATTCCAGAAACTTTCATCCACCGATTCAAACAAGCAGGATACCATACGGTAGGCATCGGAAAAATAAGCCATTCCGCGGATGGCTATGTCTACGGATATGAAGAACCGGTATCCATAAAAAAGGAATTGCCGCATAGTTGGAGCGAACTGCTTTTCGATGCCGGAAAATGGGAGACCGGTTGGAACGCTTTCTTCGGTTATGCCGACGGTGAGAACCGGCAAAGCCTTAAAAAACAGGTCAAGCCCTATGAAGCCGGGGAGGTCGAAGATGATGGTTATCCAGATGGATTGACTGCCAACCTCGCTGTATCCAAATTAAAAGAACTTCAGAACAAGGAAAAACCTTTTTTCATGGGCGTCGGCTTCTTTAAGCCCCATCTGCCCTTTAACGCACCCAAAAAATACTGGGACCTGTATAATCGGGAAGAAATTCCGCTTTCCGACCATCCAAGAATCCCAGAAAACATCAATTTGGCTAGCCTTCACGAGGGCGGGGAATTCAATTCATACAAACTTGGTGACGAAAGAGCCGGTTTGGAAGCATCGGTTTCCGACGCCTACGCCAAAAAATTACGCCATGGATACCTGGCTTCCATTAGCTATATCGACGCCCAGATCGGGAAATTATTGCAAGAACTACAAAGATTGGAATTGGATGAAAACACCATCATCATCATCTGGGGCGATCACGGCTGGCATCTAGGGGATCAACGGGTGTGGGGCAAACATACCCTTTTCGAAAATGCCCTGAAAAGTACCTTGATCATCAAAACGCCCTTCGCCAAACATCGGAATAAAAAAGTAGACGCCATCGTCGAAAGTGTGGACGTCTACCCTACTCTTTTAGAGCTGTCCGATATTCCCTTGAACCATAAAATCGATGGTGAAAGTTTGGTGCCCCTAATGATCTCGAACGATTTAAAAGGTCAAGGAAAGGCCTACGGGTATTTCAAACAGGGTATCACGCTTCGTACGCCCGAGTACCGATTGACGAAATATTTTAGGGAAGATAAACCTGTTGTCGAACTTTATGACCATTCCCGGGATGATACGGAGGATAGGAATATTGCGGGTGACCGGCCGGAAATTGTAGAGAAGTTGATGCCGGTTTTGGAGAATGGGGATACGGGCTTATATTCCGGTAAAAAGGATAAATAAAACGAGACAATCAAAAGCTCCTCCCTTTATTTCAAAGGGAAGTGGCAGCTATGCTGACGGAGGGATTCGGCAAACTAGCTCACGTACACCTTCTACAAAGGCATTTGATAAGAGTGTTAGATGTTGGTATACGCTAATGGTATGTTTGAGTATACGTTAGGTGGTTTGCGAGTCAAATTCCCCACAACCATAAAAAGTTTTCGTAAATTTCCGTCTTAATATTTTAATACAGATAAATGGAAGTTCTTGGTATTGACGTCGGCGGATCCGGCATGAAAGGCGGTATGGTAAACATCAAAACCGGTGAGATGATTTCGGATCGATTTCGTATTCCGACGCCCGAATCACGGAAACCCGAAGATATGGCGGAAGTCATTGCCGAAATCGTCAAACACTTTAACTACAAGGGCAAGGTAGGTTGCGGATTTCCGACCGTTATTAAAAAAGGAGTCTGTAAATCCTCCGGAAATCTCGACGAGAGCTGGTTGGGCGTCAATATAGAAGAACTGTTTGAACAAAAAACGGGACTCGATTTCACAGTCGTCAACGATGCCGACATCGCCGGTTATGCCTCCATGGAATACGGTGTCGGAAAAGGAGTTGAGGGTTTGGTCGTTATGATTACCATTGGTACCGGGTTGGGTAGCGGGGCTTTCTATAACGGAAAATTGATTCCCAATTTCGAATTGGGACAAATCCCCTATAAAAAATACAAAAAAATAGAATTGTGGGCAGCAGCTTCCGCCAAGGAGCGTGAAGAATTGTCCTATAAGAAATGGGGCAAGCGGTTCAATAAATTCCTGAAATATGTGGACCTGATTATAGCACCTGACCTTATTCTTCTAGGGGGAGGCACTTCAAAGGACTTTGACGAATTCAAAAAATACATTAAAATCGATACGCCGGTAATACCCGCCGAACTTCAAAATCATGCCGGAATTATAGGTGCCGCGGCTGCGGCTGTCCATACGCTTCCCGAGCACTGAAAATGCGACCTGCAGAGTTTTGGGTTTCAACTTGCAGGTCAGTCATAAATTTAGGCAATCTTATTCCGCTTCCTGTCCACCTCGGTCAAGTAAATCTTGCGAAGTCGTAGATGTTTCGGCGTCACCTCGACATATTCATCCTTTTGGATATATTCCAGCGCTTCTTCCAAAGAAAATTTGATAGCGGGAACGATTTTTGC
>JAGXIC010000111.1 GCA_024635875.1 Pricia sp. | reverse complement strand
CGGAAGGAATGAGCACTTACGAAATCAACTATCCTGAACTTGAACGCACACTTAAAATCAATTTCTCCACCGATTTTCCACATGCCATTGAAGGCTGGACGGAAACGGCTACAAGCGGGTTTGGAAAAAGCGCGAAACAGATGACCTCGACGGCCACAAAAATGAAAACTTTAAAGACCCCGTATTGGCAACAAAACGGAAATAAGGATTTATCTTTACGCGATAGTTTAGGATTATGATCTCAATGGAAGAGTTTTTTGCCACCTACAAAAATGAATTGCTCGCGACCAGTATTCTCATTGTAATATTGCTGGTGTTAAAATTTATTGCGACCAAGGCCATTCGCAGGGTAGGCCGGCTCAGCGATATCGTCGAGGCCCGTACAATGCTGATTACCAAATATGTATCCATTTTAATTACGACACTAGGCTTTGGTATTTTGATTTTCATTTGGAACATCAAATTTAAGGATGTTGGCATCGCCTTCGCCTCGGTCTTTACCATTATCGGGGTCGCCCTTTTCGCAAGCTGGTCAATTTTGAGTAATATTACGGCGGGGGTGGTTCTTTTCTTCTCATTTCCGTTCAAAATCGGGGATCGCGTCAAAATAATGGATAAGGATATCGAAAGCGAAGAACCCTACCTCATCGAAGATATCAGGGCATTTCACGTTAGCCTTCGAAAAGACAATGGTGAACTACTGGTCTACCCCAATAACCTGATGATGCAAAAGGCGGTTACCCTGTTGTACCACCAAGAACCCCAAGTACTGGTGGAAGAGGAAGGAACGATATGAAAATTTGGCATTGGAATGGATTCAAAACATTTTTTCGAAATATTTACGAACCACTTGCCTATAGCCGTACTGGTATAATTTTAGTACGCTAGAACGATTTTTGTTAAAGAACTAAAATTAAATAGGCTCGCCCGCCAATCTTCTTATCTTTGGGAAGGTTCCCAAAACGGATATCATCCGCAATTAAATTAATACTATGCGTCATTTTTTGGTATGTTTTTTAGGGGTATTCTTCCTCATCAAAACTTCTTTTGCCCAAAAACCCGATCAGCCTTCTTCTTCCGAGATTCACCATTCCCTTCAAAAACTGAATTTTTTAGGTACCGCGCTTTATGTTGCCGCACATCCCGATGATGAGAATACCCGGCTCATATCCTATTTATCCAATGGGATACATGCCCGCACCGGATACCTTTCGCTGACCCGGGGCGACGGGGGTCAGAACCTTATCGGTCCTGAACTTCGGGAACTTTTGGGCGTACTACGAACCGAAGAGCTTTTGGCCGCCAGAAGGGTCGATGGTGGCGAACAATTTTTTACCCGAGCGAACGATTTCGGATATTCCAAAAATCCCGAAGAAACTTTGGAAATATGGAATAAAGAAGCCGTTCTTGGTGATGTGATATGGGTCATACGCCATTTTAAGCCCGATGTGATTATCAACAGGTTCGACCATCGGAGTGCCGGTACTACCCACGGCCACCATACCGCTTCCGCCATGTTGAGCGTGGAGGCCTTTGATTTGGCCAATGACAAGACCGCTTACCCCGATCAACTGGAACTTACCGATACTTGGCAGCCCAAACGCCTATTTTTCAATACTTCTTGGTGGTTTTATGGCAGCGAGGAGAAATTTGAAAAGGCCGACAAATCGAATATGCTGAATTTGGATGTCGGGAACTACTACCCTGTTCTCGGAACATCGAACAACGAAATCGCATCCTTGGCCAGTAGTCAACATTTGTCCCAGGGTTTTGGAAGGCTTTCGGAGCGCGGAGCCCAAGACGAATATTTGGAATTGTTAAAGGGAGAACTTCCTAAGGACAAAGCGGATATTTTTGAAGGTATCGATACGTCTTGGTGCCGTATCGAAGGAGGTGAAGCTATAGGGACTATCCTATATACAGTCGAGAAAAATTTTGATTTCGGGAATCCCGAAAAGCACCTTCCTCAGCTCTTGGAAGCCTATGGACTGCTTCAAAATATACAGGATACCCATTGGAAAAAAATTAAATCCGAAGCACTGAAAGGCTTGATCGCAGATGTAACCGGACTCTATCTGGAAGCCTCCACCGAATCGGCCACTACCAATCCCGGTGGGCAGGTAAAGGTCAGCATTGAGGCCATCAATCGAAATGATGCCGATATGGTTCTAAAATCGATTCGGATTCCGTCTTCGGATGCTTCCCTGAATCCGAACATCCCCTTGAAAAACAATGCAAAGCAAAATTTTGAACTTTCACTGAACGTACCATCCCATACGGCATATACAAGCCCCTATTGGTTAAAGGAGAAAGGAAGTTTGGGAATGTACAAAGTCCCAGATCAAAAACTCATAGGCAAACCGGAAACGCCAAGGGCTTTCAAGGCGGAGTTCGAAATGGATTTCAACGGCACTACCATCAGTTTCGAAAAACCAGTAATCTACCATTATGCAAAACCGGAAATAGGGGAACTTTACGAGCCTTTCGAAGTTCTGCCCAAGGCCACCGCAAGCTTTTCCGACAAGGTATTGATCTTTGCCGACGGGAAATCAAAACAGGTGCCCGTTACTATCGTGGCCAACGCCGATAATATAAAGGGAGAAATACAGCTGTGTCACGGCCAAGGCTGGTCGGTCGACACGGATACCAAAACTTTTGAAATCGCCAAGAAAGGAGACAAAAGAACTATTTTCTTTACCCTATCCCCTCCCGCCGATGAAAATGAGAACTATATTTCTCCAATTCTCAAAATAGATGGCAAGGAAACTACCAATGAATTGGTCACGATTGCCTATGACCACATCCCCAACCAATCCGTATTGTTGCCCTCAGAGACCAAAACGGTACGTCTAGATATCAAAAAGGCCGGGGAACAGATCGGTTATATTGTCGGCGCCGGTGATGAAGTCCCTGAAAGTTTAAGACAGATCGGTTATAGTGTACGAACAATTTCACCAAGCAACATCAGTGCCGGCAGTTTGAACTCTTACGATGCAGTGGTTCTCGGTATCCGCGCTTACAACGTTGTCGACGAGCTCAAATTTAAACAGCAATTTTTACTCGATTATGTTAAAAATGGTGGCACCTTGATTGTGCAATATAATACGGCCGGGCGATGGAACGAGCAGTTTGAGAATATCGCCCCCTATGCGCTAACCCTGTCGAGTGACCGGGTGACGGATGAAAATTCCGAAGTGAAAATAGTAGCCAAGGAGCATCCGTTGGTCAATTTTCCGAATGCGATTACCGCCTCCGATTTTGAAGGTTGGGTACAGGAACGGGGATTGTATTTCCCAAATGAATGGGCAAATGAATTTACGCCGATACTATCCATGAAAGATGATGGGGAATCCGATAAAGAAGGTAGCCTTTTGATAGCAAAATATGGCAAGGGTCATTATATTTATACCGGATTAAGTTTTTTCAGGGAGTTGCCGGCAGGAGTTCCGGGAGCGTATAAGCTATTTGCGAACATGCTTTCCGTCGGAAAGGATAGTAGCCAGTAGTCAGCTTTACTTGTTATAACGCATAAACCTATAAACCAATACCCTTTTATGCCGGACAAATTTCTGGAACAACTGCTCTTTAATTTGAAGACAACGAATACTTAACTTCCAAAAAATGCTTGATAAATTCGATTGGAAAAAAGAATATACCTTGGTACTTGTTTTGAACATCGTTTACGTGCTAATTTTCAGTTATTTAATGACGGCTTTTACTTGAAATGAGCACACTCGATTGGATCATACTGTCAAGTACCCTGCTATTTATAGTAAGCTATGGCGTTTGGCGCACTAGGGGAAGCCAAAACGTCGACGACTACGTCGGTGGCGGTAAGGATGCCAAATGGTGGACCATCGGCCTATCGGTCATGGCCACTCAGGCCAGTGCCATCACCTTTTTGTCCACACCCGGCCAGGCCTTTCACGATGGCCTGGGTTTTGTACAGTTTTACTTCGGACTGCCCTTGGCGATGATTTTCATCTGTCTAGTTTTCGTGCCTTTATACTATCGGCTCAAGGTCTACACCGCCTATGAATTTTTAGAAGACCGGTTCGACCTGAAGACCCGTTCGTTAGCCTCTATCCTATTTTTGATTCAAAGAGGCTTGGCGGCAGGCATCACCATTTTTGCCCCCTCTATCATATTATCCGCCGTGTTGGGATGGAACCTGCGCACCCTTAATGTCATCATCGGTGTTTTGGTCATTATCTATACGGTATCCGGCGGCACCAAGGCGGTAAGCGTGACCCAAAAGCAGCAGATGTTCATCATCATGACGGGTATGTTCGTTACCTTTTTTTATATCTTGGGATATCTCCCTGCGGATATTAATTTTAGCAAGGCGCTAAAAATCGCAGGTGCCAGCAATAAACTTCAAATCCTTGACTTTAGTTTTGACACCACCAGCCGATATACCTTTTGGAGCGGCATCACGGGAGGCCTATTTTTGGCCTTGGCCTATTTCGGGACGGATCAAAGCCAGGTACAACGCTATCTTTCGGGCAAATCGATGCGCGAAAGTCAATTGGGGCTCGTATTCAACGGTATCTTCAAGATTCCCATGCAGTTCTTTATTCTTTTGGTGGGCGTTATGGTATTCGTTTTTTACCAGTACAACCCCTCGCCCCTAAACTTCAACCCCTCTGCAACCAACGCCGTAATGAATTCCGTCTATGCCAATGATTATGAGATACTTCAAGAGGGACAGTCCGAACTCGCGGAGGAAAAGAAAATGGCCCAGAACAAATTTTCCTCCGCCCTTGAGCTGAAGGAATATACCGCCGTGGAAGAGGCCAAACAACAGATTATCGCCCTGAACAAAAAGGACAGGGCCAACCGTGAAGCTGCTAAAACCTTAATTTCAAAGGCCGACAGCGTAGTAGAAACCAATGATAAGGACTATGTGTTCATCCACTTTATCCTCAACAACCTACCGACGGGACTCATCGGACTCTTGTTGGCCGTCATATTATCTGCCGCAATGTCTTCTACCGCCTCCGAACTTAACGCGTTGGGTACCGTTACCGCACTCGATCTTTACAAAAGAAACAAAAAAGGAATTTTTACCGAGCGACACTACGTCATGGCCACCAAAGGTTTTACGTTAGTATGGGGGCTGATCGCCATAGGCGTTGCCAGCATCGCCGATCTTTTCGATAACCTGATACAACTGGTCAATATCATCGGATCCATATTTTATGGCAATGTTCTCGGGATATTTCTATTGGCCCTATTTTTTAAATTCGTAAAAGGTAACGCCGTGTTTTTTGCCGCGATCTTGACCCAGCTGATTATTTTTGTGCTCTTCTACACCCTCATATTCAACTATCCCGCAGGTGAGGAAAAACTAGGGTATCTCTGGCTCAACTTTATCGGATCGGGTATGGTCATTTTGATAGCGTTTGTTTTTGAAGGCTTTGATAGATTGCTAAAAAATCCTCCATTAGAAGAATGAGGTTCATCTATCCAATTCCAGTCCCACAAGAATAAAAGGGCCTGAGCCTTTGGGATCGTTTAAATTATCTACAACCACTAATCCTCGACCTCAACGATCATTTCGATTTCTACAGCAATATTTCCGGGCAAAGAACCCATACCTACTGCTGCACGGGCATGTTTACCACGTTCGCCAAAAACTTCAACCATCAGATCGGAATGCCCATTGATCACTTTGGGATGTTCTTTGAAATCCGTCGCGGCGTTTACCATACCGAGTACCTTTACGATGCGTTTTACCTTATTCAGGTTGCCCACTTCCGCTTTCAAGGCCGCCAAGAGGTTTATACCGGTAAACCGTGCCGCCTCATAGCCCTGTTCGATATCCAAATCCTCCCCTACTACGCCCGTGACGAGGGTACCGTCCTTTTTTAATGGGCCTTGTCCGGATAGAAATACTAAGTTTCCGGTTCTTACCGCACTTACAAAATTGGCTATGGGTGCCGGCGACACTGGTAATTGAATGTTCAATTCCGCTAGTTTTCCTTCCGGGTCATAGTCTGTATCCGTTTGTTCTTGTTCAACAGGTTCCGGTTCTTCTGCTTTTTTGTCTTCTTGGGTGATGTTGCAGGAAACAATGACCAAAATAATGGCCGTTAGGTACATGATTTTCTTCATAAATCTAAAAATTTTAAGATTAGGTACTTCCGCTAAGCGTTATTCAATACTTCCTTGACCCTTCGGGCTACTTCCCTTTCTTGGCCGGGTTCCATCATCCAGGTCGTTATTCCGACCATTTCTTTATTGCCCACGGTTTCTATGGATGGATGACCTTCGCGAAGTTGTTGGCGCATTTCGTCCTTGGTTAGTGGCACTATATTTTCATCCCATCGAATATATAAACTCGGCACGTGATTGGCATGTTGCGGTACATGTATTTCCGGAGTCACACCCTTTACGGATGCGGCACTGTCATGAATCAATTGGATCTGGTTTTCCCACAATGCCCACTCCTTTTTATGGTCTTTGGCCAAATAGAGTTCCAAAGCTACCAGCATTCCCAACACTTCTTCCTTGTTGACCTTCATGCCCCTCGCGATTGTTGCAGTGCGCGGCGGACAATGTAATCGCGCAGCCTCTATGTATTTTCTTTTTCCCAGCAGCAGGCCTGCGCTCTGAGGGCCCCGTATTCCTTTCCCTCCTGAAAAGGCTACCATATCGAAGCCCAATTTGGTGAACTTGAACAGGTTTTCCACCGGAGGGACATCAGCGGCACAATCTATAAAAGTAGGAATGCCGTGCTTTTTGCCCAAGGCTATGAATTCTTCATGTTTGATTTCGCCATCGTCCGTATTGGCATTGAGAAACCAGAGCATGGCCGTTCTCTTAGTGATGGCATCTTCGAGCTCTTTGGCCGTTTTGATCCACACTAATTTTGCACCGGCGTTAGTCAGCGCTTGGGTATAACCGATGTTATGCCCTTCCTGCAGGATGACCTCGTTTTTGAGGCCCGTTGTATCGGGAAGTTGCGTAACTTTTTCCACGTCCATACCACACATGACGCCTCCCATTGCGATGCTCATCGCCCCAAAAGCCCCGGAGGATACGGTGGCGTATTCACACTCTAGCAACTCGGCAATCCGCTCCCCTACCTTGTCCTGAAGG
>JAGXIC010000110.1 GCA_024635875.1 Pricia sp. | reverse complement strand
GACCAAGCGGTAAAGGATGGTGCGGTACTTCCCCTGCTCTATGAAGGCCGTTCTGCAAAACTCAGCATTAATAAAAAACAGATCGACAAAGGCTTTGAACGTTTGGCTAAACCTTTGAGCGAAGAGGCGCAGAAAGATTTAAAGCGAAAGTTTTCTTCCATTACCAAAATTTATGAATCCGATAGTGTGGTCGAAGAAATCGCCTATGACATTTCCCAACACTACACCAAAAACTGGAAAGGAACCGGTGCAAAAGCACAGTTGGCAGTTCCTAAAATAGATGTGGCCATCAAATACCAAAAATACTTTGAAACCCAGACCGACCCATCCATCGGAATAAACACCAGGGTAGTTTTTACCCCGCCCGATAGCAGAAAGGACAATGATGATGTTTGGAGGGAATCCAGCTCGGAATCACGGAAATATTGGAAGGGTATACTGGAACAGTTCCGCGACCAAGAAACTTACGAAACCTACGTAACGGATAAATTCAAAGATCCCTGCGATACCGAAATCGAGATGCTGATCGTGGTAAGCAAGCTGCTTACCGGTTTTGATGCTCCCATTAACACCTTATTGTATCTGGCCAAACCCTTAAAAGGACATAACCTGTTGCAGGCCATAGCTAGGGTAAATCGACTGTTCAAAGGGAAGGAATACGGATATATCATAGATTATGTCGGCATTCTTGGCAAATTGGATGAAGCCTTAACGGAATATAGTGCTTTGGAAGACTTTGATGAAGAAGACTTGACCAATGCAGTATCCGATATGACCGAAACCATCCGCCAACTGCCGAGCCATCATGCAGCCGTTTGGGACATTTTCAAAACCGTCAACAACAAGGACGATATCGAGGCTTTGGAACGATGCATTGCCGATAAGGATGTCCGTGATGAATTCTATGAAGTACTTTCACAGTTTGCGCGAACCCTACAGTTATCCTTTGCATCCGATAGTTTTTATAAAGAATATACCGAGCAGCAAATCGGCTTTTACAAATCCGAACTAAAAAAGTTTCAGAGCCTCAGGGTCTCGGTACAATACAGATATGCGGAGAAGGTCTCATATAAAGAGTACGAGCCTAGGGTTAAAAAATTGTTGAACACCTATGTACATGCGGAAAACGTTTATGAAATAACCAAGGACGTCAACATTTTCGACCAAAACATGGTGCAAGAAGCCCTGGCAACCTACGGTACAACTCCCGCCTCAAAAGCCGATTTCATTGCGCACCGAATGAAAAAGGTCATTACCGAAAATATGGAAAAGGATGAGGCCTACTATAAAAAGTTCTCCGATATGATCGAAGACACCATTACCGCTTTCCAAGAAGGAAGGTTGGACGAGAAGGGATATTTGGACCGCGTCAATTCCATTCGGGATGATTTGGACAAAGGCCAACAAGAAGGCATTCCGGCCCTAGTAAAGGATAAGCCAGAAGCTAGAGCAGTTTTCGGTGGAATAAAACAAGTATTACTAGAAACGCATGGCAAGCAGAAAGTCACGGTTATCTCGGATAAACTGGCCATAGCCGGAATCGACATCATCAAAATAATTGAAAACCTAACAATCCGTGATTGGAAAAAAAATGTGGATGTCCAAAACAGGATGGAAAATGAAATCGAGGACTACCTAATGGAACACCGCAAAGATTTGGGAGTGGAAATTAATTTTGATGACATTGACGCCATTTTGGCCAAATGTCTAAAAGTGGCCAAAAACAACTATTGATGCACCAGGTTACATACGGTACAAAAACCATCGATTTTCAAATCAGCCGGGTCGATCGCAAGACACTGGCGATAGAAGTGCATCCTGACAGCACGGTCCAGCTGATTGCTCCTGAAAATGCCACGTTACCCGATATCAAAGAAAAAGTAGTAAAGCGGGGAAGGTGGATCCTAAAGCAACAGTATTACTTTGAACAGTTTTTGCCCCATACGCCTGTACGTGAATACGTTTCGGGGGAAACTCATTATTATTTAGGAAAACGTTATGTATTGAAAGTCGCTAAGGATAATGATAGATCAGTAAAATTAAAAGGAGGTCGACTTGTAGTAACTACCCCCGACACCAACAATACCAAGGTCAAAGCCTTGATGGCCTCTTGGTACTACAATCATGCTAAGCGCAAATTCCAATCTATACTGGAAGAGGCCATTCTAAAATTCAAAAAGGAAAATATCGTTCTCGAGCGGATGAATATAAAACGAATGAAAAACCGCTGGGGCAGTTGCACAAATAAGGGTGTAGTTACGCTTAATCCCGAATTGATTAAAGCCCCGTCAAAATGTATCGAATACGTAATACTACATGAGCTTTGCCATCTTTCGGTTCCAAACCATAACAAGGTGTTTTATGCGCTATTGGAGAAAAAAATGCCCAATTGGAAGAAATGGAAGGACTATTTGGAGCGGACTTTGAAATAATCATAACTGATTTTGGAAGCATTCCTTTTTAAAGGTACTTTTCCCCTCCACACCTCCGATATATTCTTATATGTGTGTAGCCTTCCCTAAATCAATAGTTAAAATTAATCCTGTAGCCTTCCCAAAGACCAAGAATCATTTCTTTTATTTCGATAGAATAAGAAATCCGAATTGAACCTATCAATATCATTCAGATTTCTATTTGTAGACCTTAATAAATGAAATCCCAAAATTACCAAAAGAGCTATATTAATGGAACAGAAAATTATACGGTCCACATTTCCATATGCGACAAAATTAAAGTTATAAAATGCTTCGTGAAAAAATGAAATCACTAGCAAACTTATTGTTAAAACAAAGAATAACTTGAGAAGTTGAAGAACTATTTTTAACATTATTGCCTTGATTTTAGATTCTATATCTATACTAAAACGCTGAAAACTCCTAAAAATTTTATTTCAAATCTTCAGGATTTGCTTTTTCAAAAAAAGTGATAGGGGCCAACAATCTCGCCCATTCAATTTTAAGCTGCGATTTGTGCTTCAATCCCTTTGTAGCCTTCCCTTTTCCTTTATTTTTCAGCTGCCCGGTACTCACGAATTCGATGTTGTTTTGAAAACTTTAGATACCGAGGAAGCGACTTGCATATAGCATTTTTATAAAAGTAGTTTGACCTTAAAGGAATATCTGGCTTCGGTCGATTCGGCATCGAATACAATTAGAAATAAGGAAAGGCAGGCTATTTGGAAAGCCAATCAGTCAATTTTTGCCGAATTGTCCACGATTAGTCTAATGATAGAAGGGGGTTTATTCAATAGAAGTATGCATAGGAAGAATGAGAATGATTATATTGATTGCAGTTTGTCATATAGTGATTGACGGAAGATTATCAATGGCCTCATCTTGCAGCTTGTTGATGATGTTCAAATATTTTAGGGTACTTTTAGTAGAGCTATGCCCCATGGCATCGGCAACCGTTTTTAGGTTTGCTCCGTTCATAAGCAGTTAAGGAGTTGGATTTATTACATTTTGTTCATTCCCGTTCCTTCAAACGACGTAAATACGCATCGAATAAAATGGGCGCCTGTTCCTTTAATTGCTTTCGGTATTGAATATTGCCTTTATGGTCGTTAGTATACATTGATTTCAATAGCTTTTGCAACAAAAGATAACTTTGGATGGCATTCCGGTGTTGTTTGTTGAGGGGATGTATCTCGTCTTCAATGGGCATATAGGGCAAAATTTCATAAAGCCGGCCAAAAACGGGCGCCATTTCCAATCCGTGGGAATTGACAAACATTTTTAACTGCCTATGCATGACCCTATTTTTTAGCGTCCGGTCCGGAAAATATAACAAGGCGCGGGCATAGTTGTTACAGGCTTCGGTTTTATTATTGTTAAGCCATTGTGCCTGTGCCAAAAAGTAAAGCAAAAAATGCTTTTCAGGCCGTTGGTTTACATAATGGGATGCCAAATTTTCGGATTTTTGGAACATTTCGAGATCCAGCAACAAATCAAAAATGGTTTCAAAAGTTTTTGGATCCAATGCCGTGCTCTGCTGAAAAATGTCGGTCAGGTACCCTAACAGGTTTTTCTTGAAACCTGTCATTCTGGAATCAAAAGGGTATGCTAAATAATCTTCAAGAAATCCTGAAATGTATTGACTTCCATGGTCAGAACGGTTTCTGGCTACAGGTAATTCGGGAGGGAATGGTATCCGTTTTTGCCAATATCCACAAGTAGCAATGGCGGCCTGAATGGATTCCTGATCCCCGATCGGGGATTGGAAAGCTTCATTGAATTGTGTGATGGCTTCCTTCAAATTTAAATCTGAAAGCAATGTATACCCGTTTTCCAAGGCTACGTTGTCCCACAAGGAAGGCTGATATAGGTCCATAGGGTTTGCATCATTTCGGCAATAGCAAATTACTGTTTCTTTGAGTCCTATAAAAGTTAATCCCTTAGTAAATTAAAAAAAATTGCTTATCTACTTTGCATAGGCTATGCCTTGCCTTCGCCTCAACTCCCATGCCTTGTTAGCGAACAAAATAACTGCCTAAAACCTGCATATCTTATTATTGAACGATTCCTAAGGATTGCGTAAATTCATATCCTAGTAAACTAAAGACCATCCACGTAATACGTAAACATGAAAAAAAGCGCTCCAATTTCCGATGGACAAATAGGGCAACTGCTGGACTTCATCTTTCAGGATGCCGAAGATCTGTACCAAAAGTTGGCGCCCAAAGGTTGGGAAAATTCGGAATACGTACGATTTTTTCATCCAAGCGCACGGCAACAGTTCGAAGAAGATAGGAGGGTCACAAAACGGCTTAACAGTTTGATAAAAAAGGAAAAGCCCGAAGAATATGAAGGGAAGGAGACCGATTTCGAACAAGATGGTCTGGAAGAGGTAAACGGATACGGAGAATTCTTATATGTTTTAGGGCTTTCGGTTTATGATATTTTCTCCATGAACCATGAAGTCAAGGCAAGCGACGGTGCCGTATATGACATGGGTTCCTTTAGGGGCAGTGGCCGGTTCATGGCAGAGTATTTGAATGCTTATCCCGATGACAGGGTTCTTGAAGAATATGGTTATCTTGATTTTTATATGGGTAGCATCTGGATCGAATCAAGAGCCGATCTGCTTCCATTTTATACGTACATTTTCCATAAACTAAAAGGGAAAGGGTGTACATGGGAATACTATTTTCCAAAATTATCGCTAATTGATTTCAAAAATAATCCCGTAAAAACCGAAGAGGAAAATCCGGAGGAATATAATCCGGAACATAGTGTGGCGAGGGATTTAGAGGCATCAAAAAAAGAACGGGAAATCCAAGACTTCCGAAACGAACTTGATACGATTCATGACAAAACTTTTGAAAAGGCCAAATATGAACCATTGGTCAAGACCGTACAAGCTTTTAAAAACGTGTATGGCATTTTGCCAGATGGGCACCCGCAAAACGAGTTCGAATAAAGGAATTGGGATTTTCACGCCCTGATTTTGAATAGGGCGGCGAAGGCTTTACTTCACCTTGATCTGCACCGCCTCACAACTTTTCAAATCCGAATTCAAAACAATCTTTTCCGAAGTACTTCCATCCGTAAGTTCTATCGATACGGTGTTCGGGGGAGCAGTACCCAAATTATGGGCATACAGAAAAAGCTCGTTCGTCTTGTCGGGATCCAACTTGAAGCTGACTTTTTTCCTTCTATAGGTTAGATGGTGCTTTGAAATGACGGTCTCGCCGTTTAGGTAGATCGATACGATATCGCCGTCTTGGCGGCCATGATCCCAAAGACTTACGCTTATATTTTCGTTGGTGAAGCTCAGTTCCTTTACATAGGATATTTTTCTGCCTTCGAATTCGTTTCTTGATATATCCTTTTCAGGACTGCTACGCTTAGCCAAAGCTGCTTTTTTCCGGGCATCGGCTATCGGGTTGCGAATGCTGAAGTAAGAAGTCGCATACTTGGCCACTTGAAATTTATTGTCGGGAAACAGTTCGATGCCTACAACTTGATATTGGTCGCCCGAACCGACATTTTTGGCCAAGGCGATGCCCTCGGCGTGGGAATTATTCTTAAAACTGCCTAATTC
>JAGXIC010000109.1 GCA_024635875.1 Pricia sp. | reverse complement strand
GATAACGCCCCGCAATGGAGAGTTCTGAGCTGATTCTAGGGCCTTTGGTGGAAATGGGCTCTTTGACGATTTGCACGAGCAAAGACTGATTCGCCTTGATGACGTCGGTTATGACGCCATTCTTGTCAATGTCTTTTTCGATCGGGAAATTGGTAAGGGTATAATCCTTCAATTTTCCTGTACTTACCTGCTTTATGAATTTAAGCATAGTGGCCAGTTGTGGCCCAAGGTCATGATAATGCAAAAAAGCATCTTTTTCATAACCAACGTTGACGAAGGCCGCGTTAAGACCGGTTACCGGTTTGCGTACCTTGGCCAGAAGTATATCGCCAACGGAAAAATCGTTGTTGTCTTCCTCTTTGTGCAATTCAGTGAGCTTTCCATCCTTTAGAAGGGCAAAATCAACGGCATCGGAACTAGATCTTACGATTAATTCTCTATTCACCTGAATATATTTGTACTTGTCCCTTCACAATAATCCCGATTATTATCGGGACGGAAGCGGACAAATTGATTAAACAATGATTGAAACGGATTCGAAAAAATCCGTCGGAATCCACTTTTTTGGGATTTCTATGTCAATGAACGTATAAAATAGCAAAGGCCTTATTGGTGGTAAGTCCTGAATATTTTCAGTCCCTACAGCCATTACGGCCCTTACGGAAAAATTACTTTTTCTTGTGGCGGTTAGCTCTTCGGCGCTTTTTACGCTTATGGGTAGCTACCTTATGTCTTTTTCTTTTTTTACCACTCGGCATATATATTTATTTTTTTGGGTTATTTATTTTACCTGCACGTTGCTTTTGACGCCTTCTACAAAAACCTTAGCAGGCTTGAATGCCGGTATATTGTGCGCCGGAATCTTTATAGTAGTGTTCTTGCTGATGTTCCTTCCGGTCTTTTCGGCCCTAGTCTTGACAATAAAACTGCCAAAACCTCTTAGGTAGACATTGTCGCCACCTTCGAGAGAGTTTTTCACTTCCTCCATAAAGGTTTCAATTGTCGCTTGGACATCTCCTTTTTCGATTCCCAGTTTATCCGAGATATTCGATACAATTTCTGCTTTCGTCATCTTTCGTGTTAAATTTTAAGTAGTTAGAATCCAATGTGGATGCTTTTTTTTGGGATGCAAATATATAACTTTAATTATATATTTCCTGCTAATGGGCTAATTTTAAACTATTCATCTTTCGCAAATTCATTAATATGGTACCGGGGGGATGGTT
This sequence comes from Pricia sp., assembly GCA_024635875.1. Taxonomy (GTDB): domain Bacteria; phylum Bacteroidota; class Bacteroidia; order Flavobacteriales; family Flavobacteriaceae; genus Pricia. The sequence goes on along the minus strand of JAGXIC010000109.1, from coordinate 4,457 downwards.
CTTTGGATAAACCGCTACTTTTGCGTTTTATTTTATCCGTCGATGACCTTTGCCCAAAAAATTTTGATATGGTACGCTGCGAACAAACGCGATCTTCCTTGGCGGGAAACGAGAAATCCCTATAAAATTTGGCTTTCCGAGATTATTCTACAGCAGACGCGGGTGGTTCAAGGCACGCCCTACTATCTGAAGTTCATTGCCGCTTTTCCGACGGTATATGAGTTGGCGAATGCTTCCGAAGAACGCGTGCTGAAACTTTGGCAGGGCCTGGGTTATTATTCCCGCGCCAGAAACCTGCATTCCGCTGCTAAAACGGTGGTTAAAGTGTATGATGGTACTTTCCCCGAGACTTACGACGGGCTCCTGAAATTGAAAGGAGTGGGGGACTACACCGCAAGTGCCATTGCCTCCATTTGTTTCGACCTTCCCGAGCCTGTGGTCGATGGTAATGTATATCGGGTACTTGCCCGTTATTTTGGTGTGAAATTGCCGATCAATAGTACAGAAGGTGTCAAATATTTTAAAAAGCTGGCCCGAAGGGTCATGGATTCCGAGAATATTCGGGATTACAACCAAGGGATAATGGAGTTTGGTGCCGTTCAGTGTACCCCTAAAAACCCCAATTGCATGTACTGCCCGTTGAACGATAGCTGTGTTGCAGTGCAAAGGGGTAAGGTTCAAGAGCTTCCTGTCAAAATCAACAAAACCAAGATAAAACATCGTCATTTCAATTATTTATTTTTTATGGATTCCGATGGAAAAACGGTATTGGAACAACGAACCGGCAAGGGCATTTGGCAGCATCTTTGGGAATTTCCATTGCTCGAATCCGAGCGGGGAATAGATGAGAACGCCGTAATCAAAAAGCTGGATGATTTGGTGGATGCCAAAAAAGTTCGGGAAATAGTGAGGTACAATGAGAACCCTATCATACACAAGTTGTCGCACCAACACTTGCACACCGTATTTTGGATGGTCACAACGGATGAGGCGCTGCAATATGGTATTCCCTTATCCGAAGTTGAAAAGTATCCTGTGCCTGTATTGATAGCCGAGTTCTTTAGAGCATGTTTGAAAACAATTCAAACTGAAAATCAGTAGTGTAAGGTTTTGGCTATGAATTAAATCCCTCACATATCAAGATGCGCGACTTATTTAAATTGACGCCAAGTTCTCAAAATAATGGTTTTCAGGAAACAGGGTTTTTGAACATGCTCTTAAAACATCCAAAAATTCGTACTTTTGGGGATTAATTTATAATAAAAAGCAATGAGCGGTACTTTGAACAAGGTGATGTTGATCGGTAATCTGGGAGACGAGGTGAAAATGCACTATTTCGAAAACGGCGATTGTATCGGACGGTTTCCCATCGCTACTAGTGAAACCTATACCAGTAAGAAGACTGGTGAACGCACTACGACCACCGAATGGCACAATATCGTTGTCCGCAACAAGTCAGCCGAAATATGTGAAAAATACCTGGGCAAAGGCGATAAAATCTATGTAGAGGGCCGATTGCGAACGCGCCAGTGGCAAGATGACAGCGGCAACACCCGCTATTCCACCGAAGTGCAGGCCCAAGATTTTACGTTTCTTACCCCCAAAGGGGAAAGTAATGCGAACCCTCAACAGGGTGGGGAGGCCCAAAACCAGAAAGCGGACCCGACAACTTCGGACAATACCCAAACCACTAATCCCAAGGAAAGCACGGCTCTGAGTCCATCTGAAGAGGATGATCTGCCGTTCTAAAAGATAAACCTGTAGCTATTGGACCCTGACCCCCTTATTTCGCTTCCCTACTTCGTAGCATCCGTCGGTGGCTTTGCGTTTAAAATCATATTTCTTGTTGTGCTATTGACCTGTTCCGCGCTGATTTCCGGTGCGGAAGTGGCCTTTTTCGGACTTTCTCAATCCGATGTAAATGACATAGACGAGCGTAAGACGACCCGAGGAAATATCATCGTTAAACTGCTGGAAAGGCCCAAAAAACTTTTGGCCACTATCTTGGTCGCCAACAACGCCATCAATATCGGGGTCGTACTTCTTTTTAGCATCATTGGCGATACCCTTTTTGCGGATATCGAGTTGGAATGGGTCCGGTTTCTCTTGGAAGTTGTCGTCGCCACCTTCCTGATTTTAATGTTCGGCGAAATACTGCCCAAAGTCTATGCCAACAGAAATCGATTGGCATTTGCCCATTTTATGGCCTATCCTTTGAGAGTATTGGATTTTCTGTTCGCTCCCCTGAGCCTTCCCATGCGTTCGGGCACCCTTTTTCTGCACAATAAACTGGGCAAACAAAAATCGAACCTGAGCGTTGACCATCTTTCACAGGCGTTAGAGATGACATCCGAAGGCGATACGACCAAAGAAGAACAAAAAATTTTACAGGGCATCGTATCCTTCGGCAATACCGATACCAAGCAGGTCATGCGACCGCGTATCGATATTTTTGCCTTGAGCGAAGACATGAAGTTTCTGGAAGTTCTGGAAGAAATCAAAAAAAACGGCTATTCCCGTATTCCCGTTTTCTCCGAGCATATGGACAATGTTCTGGGGGTACTTTACGTTAAAGATCTGTTACCCTATATCGAGAGAAAAACCTTGAACTGGATGGATCTCATTCGTGAACCGTATTTCGTGCCCGAGAACAAAAAGCTCGATGACCTTTTGTTGGAATTTCAAGAGAAGAAAAACCATTTGGCGATTGTGGTCGACGAGTACGGGGGAACATCGGGCATCGTTACCCTCGAGGATATTATTGAGGAAATCGTTGGTGATATCAGCGACGAGTTTGACGATGAAGACCTGATATTCTCCAAATTAGACGATTTTAATTTCGTTTTTGAAGGAAAGACCACGCTTAAGGATTTTTACCGCGTTGTAAATAGAGGATGAAACGGAATTCGAACAGCAAAAGGGCGAATCGGAGACCATTGCCGGTTTTGTTCTTGAAATAGCGGGAAGTTTTCCGAAAAAAGGGGATATTATTGCTTTCAACGCCTATCGGTTCGTCGTAGAGGGCCTTGATAAAAAGCGGCTGAAACAGATAAAAGTGACCTTGCCACATGAAGTTTAGATTTTGCTTAGCCTTACCTGTGTTTTGTGTGCTGTTCACGGCATGCAACGAAGAAGTGCTGCCCAAACCAAACGCCAAGCTCCGTCTCGAATATTCAAAGCCAGTGCTTCAGGAGTTGGTGACCGACCATTTTCGTTTCGACTACAACGAAATGGCCAAGGTGAAGATCAAGAACAGCACCGCGCTGAGCTTGAAATATCCCGAAATGAAAGGGGAAATTTTCATCAACTATAGAAAGGTCGATAACAATATCGAGAAACTGCTTTCCGACGCCCAAAAATTGAGTTACGAACATTCTGCAAAGGCCGATGGTATCATCGAACAGCCTTTTGTCAGTGAAGAGCACAAAGTGTATGGTATGTTCTACGAAGTAAGTGGTAATGCCGCCTCTCAAGCCCAGTTTTACGTGACCGACAGTACCGAACATTTCTTGACCGGCTCATTGTATTTTATGATAAAGCCGAACTACGATTCCATTTACCCCGCCGCGGCCTATCTGCAAAACGATATTCGGGGGATTATGGAGACGCTGAGTTGGGAGGATTAAAATTCCAAGCACCAAATCCCAAATTCAAAACGCAGTTCGAACGTAAGTTAAAAAAAAACGGATACTGGGTTCTTTCGGGTTACCGGTTAAATGTTGACCAGAAATTTCTGTTTCATATAATTCGGCCCCTAGACTTCGGGAGGGATTTGGAATTTCACTCCTGAAGAAGCTTTTGCCCGTTTTGCATACTCAAATTAATCTTTTCCAGTAAATCGGTAAGGTTTTTTTCTTCTTCCAGCAACCATTTTTGTTTCTGTTCGGTCAGGGTTTTGCCTTTGTACATCTCATCGGCCTCGAATCTATTGCCGAAGCTGGCCATCCAATCCATCATCGATTTATTGGCCGACTTTAGGTCCTTAACGGAATTCGGGTACTTTTGCTTCTCGTTGGAAGTGTCAGCTTTGGTATCGAGTTTGCCGATCAATTTCGAGAGTTCGGGCATTCGATTCATAATTTGGTCGTGGGCGTCCATGACCTCCTCCATTTTTGTCCGTTCTTTTTTGGAATCTTGTGCGGTTGCCGTTATAGCGATGGACAACAGGGCCGCCATGAGAACTGGAAATAGACTTTTCATCGGGATTGATTCTGGTTTTTGGTGAAAGTAGGGGTATTTTAATCGGATGGCTTTGCGTTATCTTTGTAGCGCACGATTTTTGCGATGACGTGTTTAAAATAGCAGAATTTTCTTTGCTACTTGATTTGCAGGGTGTCCCACTCCTCTTTCGGCGGGGCTCCTTTTAGGTCTGATGGTATGTATTTGCGATACAGGCCGAGTGATTTTTGCAATGTAGACCTACAAGCATCGCTCGTGTCTCGCTCATACCTTGCAGG
>JAGXIC010000108.1 GCA_024635875.1 Pricia sp. | reverse complement strand
ATTTGATAGGCCCCGAGAAAATAACCGGCAATGGATGAAAAGACCACGCTAACGGCTAGCCTAGCCTTCGTAATTTCCTTAAAATCGGAAAAAGCCAAGGTCCAAGTAGCCATTTTCACCGTGTTTACCGCAGTCTTCATACGCCTTCTTTTCGGAATGCAAAGATAAGGGGTAGGGTTATTTTCTGCAACGGAAGATGCGTATTTAAATCAAAATGAAAGGGAGAAGTGGAAAGGGAGGCGTATGAAGTGGGAAGTAGAAAATGATAAGCCGATAAGTGATAAGTGAAAAATGATAAGTGGGAAGCGGGGACTGGGGACTGGGGACTGGGAACTGGGGACTGGGGACTAAAGAGTATAAAATGAAAAATCCCGCTTGCGATGAAAGCGGGATTTTAATTAACTATTTTTTTTACTGAAGCTTAAATGTAATTGGGATACTAAAGGGCACTCTTACCGCTCTACCCCTTTGCTTTCCGGGTGTCATTTTCGGTAATTTACCAATAATTCTTGCAGCCTCTGCCTCTAGGTTTTTATCCGGACCCCGCATTCTTACGTTTCCGATGCTCCCATCTTTTTGTATGGTGAACATAACGGCAACCCGACCCTGCACGCCCATTTCTTGAGCGATTTCAGGATAACGGAAGTTTTTACTGATGTGTTTTTGCATCCTTTCCTGAAAACAGTCCCTTTTATTGGCTTCATTCTCGCAACCGGGAAAAATAGGCACATCTTTAATTACCGCAAATGGCACATCAACATCCTCAACCTCTTCCTCGACTTCGACATCCTCGACCTCGATAATTTCTTCGTCTTGACTGGTCTCCGTAGATTCGATTATGGTTTCCTCCACTTCTTCCTCATCCTCGACCACTTCAATCACTTCGGGGGCGGCAGGGGGCGGTGGGGGCGGAGGCGTCTTGATCTGCTCTGTCATCGGCACCTCTTCGTCAAGATCATCGTCAACGTTCATTGAAATATCGTAATTGTTGGTATCATCGTAGGTTTTCCATTCGAAGGCACCATATACAATGGCCAAGGTCAAGGCCAGACCTATTACAAAATACAGTCCGCTATTGCGGCCTACATCCGATTTCGGATTCTTTTTCGCTTCCATATCCTTTACATTTTAGTGTTTGCTAATTTAAATAAATTATCTGTTAAAAAGCAATTAATTTTTCCATTTTAACCCTTTCGGCCGAGAAAATAGCCAATTCATTGCCAATGCGCCTATAATTGCTCCAAAACTATTTGCCAGTGCGTCAAGAGGATCACCCTGCCTATTAAGCGTAAAGCTATACTGTAAAACCTCAATTAGTATGCCAAAGAATATAGCGCCCACCGCCGCAACTATCAATGTTTTGATTCTTGGGGATTTGCCATGGGTCGTTTCACGGATAAAAAGTGTCCCCAAAACCGCTGCACCAAAATAGAAGCAAAAATGGACTGCCTTATCAAAGTGTGGAATATCGATATCGGGCGTATCATCTTCCGGAAAAGTGGATAGGCTGGCCCAGGTCACGAATGCCATCCAAACAAAAAAGGCAATGGCATACTTTCGCGTCTTAAGCACCCACCACCTCTTTATATTCGGCCGCGGATAAAAGACCATCGACCTCCGAGCTATCGTTGATCTTTACCTTTACCATCCATCCTTCGCCATAAGGATCGTTATTGACCTTTTCGGGAGCATCTTCCAAGGCATCGTTAAATTCGATAATTTCGCCGCTCAGCGGAAGAAAAAGGTCAGAAACGGTCTTTACCGCTTCGACCGTGCCGAAAACTTCATCTTTATCCAAGGTCTCGTCAAGGGTTTCGACCTCAACGTAGACAATATCTCCCAACTCACTTTGTGCAAAATCTGTAATGCCAACGGTAGCGATGTCGCCGTCGAGCTTGATCCATTCGTGGTCTTTGGTGTATTTTAAGTCGGAGGGTATTTTCATAGTTATTTTTTTCGTTAAGGACAAATGTAAAGGATTACCTTTCGATTTTCAAGAAAAATGGATAATCTTGGCAGTGAATTGCGAGGAGCGGGGGGCGAAGGATGACTTTCAGGAGTAACTTTGACCCCGCGTGCATTGCGGTTCTTGTGAAAAACGTAAGGCTCCTTGCAATTAATTGCCGAAGTTGTACCTCAAGGTAAACCCGGTATTGATCGTAGTCTGCGGGAAAGCGGTGGATACGGCGAATTGGGAGAACGAATGGTCGTAGAAGAATAGGGCGTTCAATTGCTTGGTCAGGGCGTAGTCGGCGGTAAACTTTATGGATAATAAATTTTGCCCCGAAGTAATCTGGTTGTTATCGATATCAAGATTCCGAATGATGGTGATGTTATCGCGCAGGGTGACGTCACCCTTTAGGTTCAGATCGCCTTTCAACCGGGTCTTGTTGCCCCCTATATTGGTAACGAACTTGACATCTTTAAAACGATAGCCCAAACCAACGGTATATTCCTTACCATTGATTTCGGTCATCAGGTTGTTGTCAAAACTTAGGGCCAAGGCACGGTTCGATCGCATTTCAGCTAACACGCTGATGGAATTCTTCATCTCGAAATCGACCCGCATCAGCGGATTGAATTCGTCGGTCAAGACGACATTGTTCAAGATGAGATCGGATAGCAAATCACCGGTCTCGGGATCTGTGATCGGTAATCCATCGTTCTGCAACTGCGTTTTCTCCAAATTGGTCTGAAAGGAGTTGATACTGTATGCGGCGCGATATCCGTGGCTTAGGGAAAAGCGCTGGAACTGTTTCTTGAACCACTTATTACGCATCAGACCGGTGTACTTGATGTTCCAATTGGGGATGGGAATTTGTCGGAAGACATCCAAGTTCACACGCTCGGCATCCTGCCCCGTATAAGCGGCGAAGAAAGCGGGCAACAATACGTCTTGCTGGGTCTTTCCGTACAGCTGCGGAAATCCATCATCATCCAAAGTACCGGGAGACTGCCCTCTATCGGTTACTAATCTATTGGCGATGGTTATCCGGTTTTGCTTGAACTGATCGAAATTATCGGAGGTGAACTCATCGCTCTTTCCGAATACGGTACCGATCATCATCGTAGAAATACTGAAATTCCCATAGTCATTTCCCAATTGAACCTGATATTCGTTATCATCGGTAATAGTAAAGCTTTCTTGATAGCTGTTCGAAAACTGGCGATCGGCGGCAAGGTCGATGGTCAAATCTTGAATCGGTATTGCCGTAGCCGTGATATTCAATTGTTTGTTCGTGCTCTCGATATACTGCTCGTTGAATTCGTCGAAACTGGTCAACCAACCCCTTCGGGCCGCATCGAATCTAACGTCGGCCTGGCTTCCGAAAACAAAACCTACCGAAGGCCGCAATGAACCGACAAACCCGACCGATTGGGTATACCCGGGTAGCACCTTTCCACTGGTCTCGTTATAATTGACATTGATTCGTTTCACCATGGTCAAAATATCCACTGCGGTATTGAAGAGACCACTGGACCTCTTTTTGACTTTTTCGGCACCCTCGGCGGGTTTTTCGGCACTTTCCCTTCGTACCGGTGCGGCATCCCTTCCGCCCCCTTTTCGTTTTTTGAGTCCGATAAGGTTATAGAACTTGTCCATGGTAAGGTTCGCCGTCAGATTATGGGTACTGGCGTTCTGGACCGTGTTTATTGAAGGTGCATTGAACTGGTTTACGGGTACACCGGGATTTTGTGCCTGAAAAATAGCTTGATTGAGCGCATCGCCACCACGCTGCCAATCGAAATTACTGGTATAGCTGTACTGGGCATTGATAAAATCGAGAATGGGTATTTTACTGAACGGAATTTCATAGTTCAGCTCTAATTGTTGGGCGTGCCGATTGGGTACGCCAAGGTCCCAAAAACCATCCCATAGGCCCAAGGTTTGGTCGATGCGCTGGCGCTCGTTGCCATCTTCATCCGTAAAATCCTCGAAATAATTGCGAACGATATGATTGTTGCTCGCGGTCAAATTAAGGCGAAGCGATTTTGTCAAAGCGTAATTCACCGCATATTGCCAATTGAACAAATAATTGCGCTGACGAAGGGTCGGGAGATCTAGCTTATCGACGCCTTCTTCGACCACATCCCGAAAACGCTGTTGATTGAATTGCCTATCGAAATTGGAGTTTACCGATACCGTGGTCGGCAGCAGGCTCAAATTCAAATCTTTTAACCATCGCCAGTAGGCCCCGGTAAAGAGGGAATCACTTTTGGCAAAAGGGGCCACTTCTAATGGCTTGAACGCATGGTTGTAGACAAAACCGGTCTTCAGGTTCCTATCCTGCAACTCGGCAATCTCAAAATCACGGTGGTTGATTTCGTTATAAGAATAATTAAAGGTAAAGTTCTCGATATCGTAGAAATTGGCATCGGCCTCTTCGCCCCTATCCTTACGCACGCCGATAAAATTGACGCTCGTTCGCTTGGTATAATCCTCTGCCTGCTCCTCAATCGCATCTGGGTCTTGGGTGCTATCGGGATTTTCTGCCGCGGATATCCGATCCTCAAGTTTAAGGTCATCGTAAACAGGATCGAATTCGGGCGTGATCAACTGTTCGGATATTCCATAATTAAAGGGAATCTGGATATTCCATTTCGGAGGAAGCAACTGTCCTACATTGACATTGGTCACCAAATCATAGGATATCGCATCTTCCCGGGCCCGCTCGTTCGGCATTTGGTCGATGGCCCCAAAACCGGATGTACTGGTGCTTCCTGTAGCGGAAATATCGGCGAAATCGGCAATATTGGCATCGACAGCGGCGATGGCGGCCCATCCTCCTTCATTATCCAGACCCGCCAAACGAAGTTCATTGAACCAGATCTCGCCACGTACGGGCAGGTTGGCGGCATTCTTCATACCGACCATCATACTTCGGATACTTCCTAAAGAGGGATTTCCTTTTATTCCGATCCGCAACCTTCCAGGTGTCCGCGGCGCAAATTCATCGACGGAAACCACTTCGCCATCCAAGACTTCAAAATACCGAATATCACTTAAGTCCCCACCATCTATCCAAACGGCTTTGATTTTGTTCAAATCCGCCAAAATGATTTCCATCTGATTGTTTTCGGGCCAAATGGCTTCCGAAGAACGCGCATTGAAGGCGGTAAACTCCAACGGAAGTTCCATTTGGTAGAAATTTTGGGTGAAGTCGGTGCCTATCCTTAAAAAACCAACTATCGGATTTTCGATGTTATAGCTATCGCTTTCCAAGGTTTTTTCGGCATGGATAAACATCTTCAGTTTTTCGTACTGCCGCAAATCGATGTCCAAGTTCTTGAACACGCCCCGGGAATCCTGAGGTTCTAAGTTCTCGACGACTAGCGAAAGCGATTGTTCGTTCTGCTGTATGATCGTATTGTTGTTGTTCAACTGCTCGCGCCGTACGCCCGGTGGCAATACATAGGGAATCGGGTTGCGGTTCTCGTTCTCTTGGATGTTCACGGCATTAACATCTAAGGTAGTACCATCATCACCTGGGTTCGGATCGTCTTCGTCGAGGGATTTTACGTAGGTCCGCCAATCGCCGCGCACCAAGTCTAAGGTCGCAAAACGCAGCAAAACGTCGCTATTGAAGCCGGTCATATACATACGCATCGTACTGATAGACCGAAAATCGGTGATCCCTCCGACCGCATCGGTAAAATCGCTAAGGGGAATCTTATATTGTATCCAACGGGTACGGACCGTGCTGCCGTTCGGAATACGATTTCCTGATAGCACAAGCGAATCGCGCACATCGGTTACATATTTGTCATTGACCGTCGTGTTCGGTTTAATGGGAATACGGTATTCATAATAACTATTGATCGTGTTCATGGTCAGGTCGCGGTCGATATCTTCGACATCGGGCAAGGTTGTCGAGCCCCTATTATCGTTACTGACCTGAACCGGGGAGTTGCCCTGTGGATTGTTGAAGTTCAGGTAGCGATTAAGTATGCCTCCTTCCCGTTGTAAAAAGTATTCGTAATTGTCCAAAGCGGGATCCGGCCCGTTTTCGGTACCGTAGATAGCGCTCTCGGAAGCATCATTGAGGCCATCGAAGCCAAGATCTTGTTGTGCGCGACTGTTTTCGTCCACATCGAAAGCATATACCAACGCCTGTGTTGCAGGAACCACACCCCAGATAGGGTCTGCAGGTTTCGTGCTGCCCTCACCGTTAATGGGCAATCCGTTTTCGTATTGTTTCAGACCGTCGGATAAAATATCTTCGGATACGTTTCCCAAGTTGAATACCAATTCCCCCGGACTTGTCGCTGTACCTTCCAAATACGGATCCATTACCCAGAACTGAACGAATTCTACGTTCGCCTGTTCGAAATTGGTACTGCTCAGAGAACGCATAATACCCGCCCATTTTTGGGTGGCGGTCTCCCCGTCAAAATTCGTATTGGCATTATAGGGCCCTCTCGCATTGGGATAATAGGCCAAGTCGAAAGTGGTCTGTTGGCGGGTCTGCCCTTGGGCCACCTCGACCTTCGGAAATACTTCATCAATGAATATTCTTCGGGTGGCGTTGGTCGAAATATCGTTGTCGCTGATGCTGGATGGTCTTTGGTTGGTATAGAAAACGGGGTCAATGGTGTACCAAGCCAATTTGGCCCGTTGAAAGCCGGTCTCAAGACCTTTTTGAGTAGGACTGTCCAAAAATTCCAACGGGGTACTGGCCATCGCCCATCCCAAGGAAGATCGGATATCGATTAAGGCCTGTGCCCCTTCGAAATCATCCAAATAGGTGGTCGTTTCGCCTTCAAAATCCGCGTTTTTCGGAGAACCGGGCTCTAAAAAGGCTACCTCGCCACGAACGGATACGTTCGACGGCACGTCAGTGTCAATGTTCGGTAGCTTGTTAACCATTCGGGTCAGAAAAGGGACTTCCGTCGAGAAGTTTCCGTTCATTCCAAAAACCGTATTGTTGACAGGTTCGACCCCAAAATTCGATTTTTGGGTCAGGGGCCGTTCATTGAGGTTCAAGAGAGTGGCACCCAGCACAAACTTTTTGTTAAACTGGTGCTCTACATTTACGCCGGTAAATCGCCGTGTCTGTTGTCCGAAAACCGCATTGTTCTCAACGGATATGTTGATGGGCGTGTTGGAAGCTTCCAAACTGGGATCTAAAATCTGTACTGTACCGGCCTGATAATTAACGGTATAATCGATTCCCTCCTGCAATTGTCGACCGCCAGCCGTTACGCGAACGGAACCTCTTGGCACGTTGAACGCACCAATGGGAATACCGTTGCTACCCTCTGACTTATACCTACCCTTTAGTAAAAACTTGTTCTTCTCCGGATCTTGCAATGCGGCGGCTTTGGTCAGCTCGTACATATCGCGAAAAACGTATTTTACTTGATTTTCGTTGTAGCCCTGTTCATTGCCTACATCATAATCGCCCCCACCGAGACGGTCAAAGAGATATTCGCCGAAAGGCTCGACCTTGGTGAAAATAATCTGTCCGTTCTGGGTATCGACGGTAATACCGGGGATGAAATCGAAAAATCCGTCCCCACCGGGCTGTACATCGTTGTAGGCATTTAGTCTATCGAAGTTAAAAACTTCTAGAAGAATGCGCTCTTCCAAGGGTTTACCGCCGTCATTTTGTTGGGGAAAGGCCGTTACCGGTGTAATATAGTTCCTAGGGGTAGGATTACTATAAAGGATGTTCATCCTAAAATCCTCTTGGCTCAACCGGAAGGCACCCGTGGCATAGATATTTTTCATCATCAAGTCCCATATCGGATTGGAAACATTGGTGATATTGCTCTTAAGCAGTTTTAAGATGAGGGTGTTATTATTGATTATCTGACTATCTAGCGCACCTCCAGTGATCGTTGTGGCATCGACTCCGCCATTGGCAAATTCCCCTACCTGATATACCTTGCCATTGTAAGTGTATTGAAAGGCCACGGCCAAAACCTCGTCATTACTAAGGCGCTGGCTTAAGGATATGTAACCCAATTGGGAGTTGAAGGTAAAGTCCCTGCCCTGGTCCAATTTACGGGCGTTTTCCAAAAAGGCGTAATCGAAACCTTGGTTGGCGGTATAATTGGGAATATTAAAACCCTGTTCTACCGTAGAAATATCTCGTATACTCGGTGTGAGTATGCCTGTGGGAGAGATAGCTGCAGGGTCATAGCCATTGGCATTGTTTCTTGGCAACGCGTTCGGTTGGCCGGTATTGGGATTAAAGAAATTGGCTGGGGCGTTGTCGCCAATCAGGGTAGGGTTCCCTTCTCCGGCGATCAAAGGGTCATATTCCCCTAAATCCTGTATCCCTACAATATTACGAACGTTCAGGGTTTGCTGGCTGCGGTTGGTGACCCAAACTTCCAAACGGGTAATCTGCACTTGACTTCGGATGTAAGGATAATTGATCAGGGCCTCATCATAAGTATCCCTAAAGTACTGGGAGAGGAAAAAATGCTTATCCTCATCATAATCCAAGGCCGTCACCGAAAAGTCGTTGATGGTACCTCCGCCCTGGGCGACAACCGTATTGCTTTGGGACTGCTGTTCGGAAAACACCGCGGTCACCGTGGTCTTACCGAACTGTAACTGCGTTTTTACCCCGAAAAGACTTTGCGCGCCGGTAATCAAAGAACTGTTCAGCGGCATATTTACGTTCCCTACCTCTATCGATTGAATGATGTCGTCTTCGGTAGGCGTATAGTCCAATTTTACGATGTTCTGAAAATCAAAGGTCGCCTCGGTATCGTAATTGGCGTTCACCTGAAGGCGTTCCCCGATTTTGCCCAACATACTCAGGCTGATACGCTGATCAAAATCGAAGGATGTATTCGTACGGTTTCGTGGGGATAATGCGGGATTGTCATTTTTCTGCCAGATGACGCCCAGATCCATCGCCACGGATCCTTGGGGTATCACTTCAATGGCATTCCCACCAAAAATGGATTGAAACCAGTCTTTGTTCACATAGAAATTGGGAAGTAGATTTTTTCGGGCCTCTTCGCTGCCTTCCTTTTTTCCGGAATAGGCGTCCGATTTTTCCTTGAAATAGCCCTTGATACCCTCTTGCCGCACCAATTCGTAGTATTGTTCGGGCGTAAGGATGATGGGATATCCAATTTCAAAATCGCCTACTTTTTCAGAGTAGACGTACATGTCGAGTTTGGGATCGTAATTGTATTTGGAAACGATGCTTTCCGGATTGTTCATCTGGAGCCTGCCCATTGAAAAACCCGTCTTTACGGAATCGACCTGCTGTTCGCCCTCTTCCTCACCGTCGGTCTCCTGCGCTAGGGAAACCCCGGTTGCCATGACGAAAAATAGGAATAAGAACGAAAGTCGGGCAGTTCCAATACCTCTTTTTGGAATGCCCACGCAGGTATTTTTTTCAGATACAAGGCACCAAAAACGTAGTTTAGCAGAGCTAAATGCATATTTTGGCAACGAAGTAGCTGAAAAAAAAAACAAGTCAGCAACCGAAATAGAGTTATTGGAGATGCCCCTAAATAAAGATTTAAGTATTGGTTTGGCCCCTGTTTTCAAACTCGTTACAAATTTTTGAGCGCGAGTTTTATGATGTTCTCCACGCTTAACGAAGGATCTTGGCGGAGTACTTTGTCTACAACCTTTTCAGCCTGTCTTCTAGCAAAGCCAAGAACTTCTAATGCTGATAACGCTTCTTCTTTATTTGTATTGTTTGCAGAGGCGGAAACTTCGTCAATATCGTAGACTTTCAGAATTTTGTCGCGAAGGTCTAAAATCACGCGCTGCGCCGTTTTGGTGCCGATGCCCTTGATGGACTGAATCGTAGCGGCATCACCCCCGGCAATCGCATCGCGGATCTGGGCCGGAGAAAGTGAGGAAAGCATAGTGCGGGCCGTACTCGAACCAATGCCCGAAACCGATAACAACAATCGAAAGATTTCACGTTCCGATTTTTCCGCGAACCCGAACAGCGTATGCGAATCTTCCTTAACCTGTAAATGGGTAAAGATGCTGATATTCTCGTTATCCGTAAGCTTTGAAAAGGTGTGCAACGAAATATTGACAAAATAGCCTACCCCCGCGCATTCGATAATGACATGGGTAGGATTTTTTTCGATCAGTTTGCCTTTTAGGTGGGTTATCATGGAAGGGGTGTATGGAGTTTGGGGGGTATGGTCTGGTGTTTCATTGTTTGGATGCTCAGTGAGCGATGTTTGTTTTGCTCGTACTGCCGACCGCTACTGCCCACTACTTTTTGCCTTCTTCCGCTTCTCCCTTTCCTGTGCATCGATTACGGCCACGGCGGCCATATTTACCATTTCGTCTACGCTGGCGCCCAACTGCACTACGTGCACCGATTTTCGCAAGCCGACCATAATGGGGCCAATCGAATCGGCGCCGTTCAGTTCCTTAAGTAATTTATAGGTAATGTTTGCGGATTCTAAGTTTGGAAAAATCAAGGTATTCACTTTCTTGCCAGCCAATTTTGAAAAAGGAAACTGGCGCTGTAACATTTCTTTGTTCAGGGCAAAATCGATCTGTATTTCGCCGTCGACCACCAGTTCTGGATGGGTCTCGTGTAAAATCCGGACAGCGTCCCGTACTTTTTTGGCATCGGGATGGACCGAAGAGCCGAAATTCGCATAGGAAAGCAAGGCCATTACGGGATCAAACCCGAAAGTGGCGGCCACATTGGCCGTCATTTGCGCTATCTCTGCAATTTCTTCGGCACTTGGATCTATGTTGATAGAAGTATCCGCAAGAAATAGAGGCCCCCTATCGGTAATCATGATATTTACCGTAGCCACTTTTTTCACATTGGCCGCCCTGCCGATCACCTCAAAAATAGGCTTTACTACCGTTGGGTAGGCTCTTGAATATCCTGAAATCATTCCGTCGACATCTCCCTCCAAAACCATCATAGCCCCGAAATAATTGCGTTCGCGCATTTTGATTTTCGCACTATACAAAGTAGAGCCCTTGCGCTGACGCAGGTCTGAATAGGTCTTCGCATATTGGTTGCGCTTTTCGGTAAACGCATCGTCGCTGGGATCGACGATTTCTATGTCGGCATCAAACTCCAGCTCCTTCTTTAATTCGGATATAATTTCCTTATTACCTAGTAGCACCGGGATGGCAATACCTTCTTCATGAACGATTTGTGCGGCCTTCAATACGTCGAGGGAGTCGGCCTCGGCAAATACGATTTTCTTACTATTGCTTTTGGCCCGGCTGTGCAGCAGTCGTACAACCTTGTTGTCATTGCCCGAACGCTGCATCAGTTCTTCTTTATATTTATCCCAGTCGTAAATCGGATTTTTGGCTACGCCACTATCCATCGCCGCCTTGGCAACCGCAGGCGGAATTTCTGAAATCAATCGATGATCAAAAGGTTTGGGGATGATATACTCCCGCCCAAAAGTTAATCGGGTTTCGCCATAGGCGATATTTACCTGCTCGGGTACCGGCTGCTTGGCCAAATCGGCCAACGCCTTTACGGCGGCCATTTTCATTTCTTCATTGATAGAAGTAGCCCTGACATCAAGTGCGCCCCGGAAGATAAATGGGAAACCGAGTACATTGTTCACTTGGTTAGGATGATCGGATCGGCCCGTAGCCATAATAATATCCCTTCGCGTTTTCATGGCCAGTTCATAGTCGATTTCCGGATCCGGATTGGCCATGGCAAATACAATGGGATTATCCGCCATGGAACTTAACATGGCCGGCGTAAAGATATCTGCGATGGACAGGCCGATAAAGACATCGGCATTCTCGGCGGCCTCATCCAACGTATCGATTTTCCGGTCCGTTGCAAATTCGGCCTTTGATTGGGACAGATTAGCGGCATCCCTTCTTATAACGCCTTTACTGTCGAGCATCACAATATTCTCAGCTTTCGCGCCAAAGGCCTTGTACAATTTAGTACAGGAAACCGCTGCCGCACCTGCACCGCTGATAACGATGCGAACGTCTTCGATTTTTTTATTGGCAATCTGCAAAGCGTTCAAAAGGGCCGCCGAAGAGATTATGGCCGTTCCGTGCTGGTCGTCGTGCATTACGGGAATATCCAGCTCTTCTTTCAGCCTCCGTTCGATTTCGAAAGCTTCCGGGGCTTTAATATCCTCCAGATTAATGCCACCAAAAGTCGGGGCGATCATCTTAACGGTCTGTACGAACTCCTCAACATCTTCGGTATCGACCTCAATATCAATACCGTCGATATCGGCAAATATTTTAAATAGGAGTCCTTTGCCTTCCATCACCGGTTTCGAGGCCTCGGGACCGATATTGCCCAAGCCCAACACGGCGGTTCCATTAGAAATTACCGCTACCAGATTACCTTTAGACGTATATTTATAGACATTGTCTTTATCCTTCGCAATTTCAAGGCAAGGTTCTGCAACGCCCGGGGAATAGGCCAAAGCAAGATCTCGCTGGGTAGCATAGGGTTTTGTAGGTACGATCTTGATTTTACCCGGTTGGGGCTTGGCATGGTAAACAAGGGCTTCTCTACGTTGTTTCTGTTTGCTCATGGCGTTCAAGTGTTGGGTTCAAAAAAACAAATTTAGGGGAAAAGGGTCAAGTGCCAAGGTTTAATGTTCAAAGTTTAGGGATGGAGTTTTTTGGATGAAAAAGGAAAAGGATTAAAAGGTATAGGGAGGAAGTTTGTAGGTTGAAAGTCACTAGATAAAAATTACACAGTATTGCCGACGTAGGATGCCCACTTGTAGGTTTGGTTTGGCTGTTTAAATCGAGCTAGACCTACTCCGCAACAGCAACTTCCTTTTTTGCCTCGGCGACGTTCAATCGCAACGCCAATACTGCGGCGATCATGAAAAAAATACCCCCGAACAAGATGGCGTTCACCGCATTATTATCCAAAAAATAATCATAAATAAATCCGAAGGTCAGTGTTTCTATTCCCATGGGAATTACGATCATCATGTTTAAAATGCCCATATAAACGCCCCGTCGGTCTTGAGGCACGATTTTGGAAACCATCGTATAGGGAATACCCATCATGGCCGCCCATCCGATACCGAACAGGACCATCGGGACCAAGACCGTCACGGGATCATCGATATAAGGTATGGCCAACAAGGCCAAGCCGGTTCCGAACAAGCTGGCTGCATATACTTTTTTTCCACCGAATTTTAGGGTAAGGGGCACTAATAGTAATGCTACAACCACCGTCGCGATATTATAGGTCGTACTCATTTTGGCCGATTGCGCCGCAGCGGTCGATAGGTCAAAGCCCATGGTATTCATGAACAAAGGCGTAATATACTGCCAATAAACGAACAGGGCATACCATTGGAAAAGATAGACCCCGGCGAGCTTCCACATAAAGGGAGGCATATCTTTGATCGCTTTAGAAATTTCGAGAAAGGGCATCTTGAACCGTTCGCCAAAGGACAAGGCCCTATGCTTATTTATGATGGCCATTTCTTCGTTGGTAGGGGGAATTTCAGGGGTCGTAAAAACGGACCACAAGATGGTGGTCACCGATAGAAATGCGCCTATAAAAAAGGAATAGTATAGCCATGTAGGGATGGATCCCGCAACATCCGCAGCACTATCGCCCCCGAACCAATCCTGGAACAAAAAAATGGAAGCGTTGGCCAGTACGATACCCGCCCCAACAAAAAGGCTTTGCATCTGATAGCCCAGGCTCAATTGTTTTTCGGGCAGTTTATCGCCGACAAAGGCCCTATAGGGTTCCATGGCCATATTATTGCCGACGTCGAGAATCCAAAGTAGGCCGACCGCGAACCATAAAGCGGGACTCTGCGGAAAAGCGAAAAGGCAAAGACTGCCAATGATGGCCCCGATCAAGAAAAAAGGCTTTCTTCTACCCCATTTCGGAGACCAGGTCTTATCGGAAATGGCACCAATAATAGGTTGTACGATCAAACCCGTAATCGGACCGGCAATGTTCAATATGGGAAGCATATCTTCGGCGGCACCCAAGAAAAGGAATATGGGATTGATAGCGGTCTGCTGCAGCCCGAAACTGAACTGAATGCCCAAAAAGCCGACGTTCATGTTGAAAATCTGCCAAAAACTTAAACTTGGTTTGCTCAATTTCATGGGTAAACAGTCTGGTTTGAAACTAATTTATTTTCGAATATAGGATTTTAAATGGTTGAATACGGGAAAGTTATTTCAAAAATTCGATGTTCCGTTTCAATCCGGAAAACTTCGTTCGCTTGACCGCAGACTTTTGGAAAACTTTCTTAAATACATCCTCCGTAATCTCTTCCCAATCTTTTTTGGACAACTCTAGAAGTTCTGGATGTGGATTGAAAAGGGGTTCGGCATGCGGTTTTGAAAAACGGTTCCAAGGGCATACGTCTTGGCAGATATCGCAACCGAAGGCCCAATCGTCGAATTTTCCATGAAATTCATTGGGAATCTCATTTTTTAGCTCAATGGTGAAATAGGAAATGCATTTGCTGCCATCGACAACATACGGCTCTACGATAGCTTCTGTAGGGCAGGCATCGATACAAGCAGTGCAGGTACCACAGTGGTCGGTCACGGGGGAATCATATTCAAGATCAATATCTACGACAAGTTCGGCGATAAAGTAGAACGAACCGACTTTTTGCGTGAGCAAGTTGCTGTGCTTGCCGATCCACCCGAGTCCGCTTTTGGCGGCCCAGGCTTTATCCAACACCGGGGCCGAATCTACAAAAGCACGGCCATCGACCTCGCCGATTTCTTCCGAAATAAATTCTTGCAGTTGTTTTAATTTGGATTTAATGACGTGATGGTAATCGTGCCCATAGGCGTATTTGGAAATTTTGTAGGTATCATCCCTTTGGGTGTCTTCGGGATAGTAATTCAAGAGTAGCGAAATGACCGATTTGGCGCCATCGACCAATAATCGAGGATCTAAACGTTTGTCGAAATGGTTTTCCATATAGCCCATTTCGCCGTGCCTATTCTTGTTGAGCCAAGCTTCGAGGCGGGGAGCTTCAGCTTCCAAAAAATCGGCTTTGGATATACCACAGGACAGAAAACCGAGGCGTTTGGCCTCGGTTTTTATGGCTTTCGAGTAATTGCTTTTATTGGTTAAATTCAAAATTCACGAGGGTCAAGTCAAGTTGGAATCATACTTTCTAAAACTTCGTATCCCTATCAGTGCCGTCCACAAAAATAACACCGATAGCAGCAATCTTTGCCATAAGCCGGTGAAAATCCGGGTTTCTAAGGAATTTACAAGGGCCAAAAGGAATAACGATGCTAGTATACCGGAAACTATCGAATACTTCCAAAGCGAACGGAGATACGGTATTTTCCGAAACGAAATTCCCGATAACAGAACGCCAAGAATCGCGGATACAAATGTAATAGGCGCTATCATCTGATGGATGTTAGACTCTTTGGAACCTACGTCTGGACAGCCTTGATCGCAAGAAAACAGCCCGGCTAAAAATATTCCGAATCCGAACAAGGACAAGAAGCCAAACCCGATCCGCCAAACCATCGGTTTTCTCTCATTGCGTATCATGGCCAATGCGAACGAAAAGATGAGTATGCCCGATGGAACGAACCCTGCATAATTCATTAATTGCGCATTAACCGTACCGGTGGCACCCAGTTCGCTTATAAACTGATCTAGATGCCTATATTCGGGACGGAACGTCGCACAGACGATGGTTACTACTGTGAACAGCACTGGTCCAAAAAAACCGCCCAACGCCAAAATATTTAAAATTTTGCTTTTCATTAGACAAGGTTTCTGGAATATCCAATAATTATCCGGCCAACGAAATGTTTTTGATTTTAAAAATACGTTTAACGTTTCAAAAATCGTAGCATCACTTCTTTGGGCCTTAAGGAGACCAAGGGATCTAGCACCATTTCGCCCATGTCAGTCGTTAATTTGAATTTCTTTAGGATTCCCGCCACCGCCATAATCATTTCGTACATCGCAAAATTGTTCCCGACACACATTCGGGGACCGGCGCCAAAGGGATAGTAGTAATCGGAATGGTTTTTCTTTACATCCGCCGCAAAGCGTTCGGGCCTGAATTCATCCGGATTTTCCCAATGTTGCGAGCGGTGCAGTTCGTACATGGACAGCAACCATGTCGTTCTCTTTTTAATGTTGCGCCCCCCAACGACATCATCCTTAAGGCTTACGCGATCTATGATATAAACGGGCGGATATAACCGCATCGCCTCTTCGATACACTGCTGCGTAAAGATCAAAAGGAATAGATTTTGCATCTGGTCGCCATTTTCAAAATCCACCTTTTGCGTTTCTTGATATACTTTTTCCTGAATTTCGGGATGCTTCGCCAATAAGTATAGGGTAAAGCTCAAAGCGTTGGCCGTAGTCTCATGCCCTGCAGTGAACAAGATTAATAGCTCATCGAGCAATTGTTTACGGGGCATAGCGGTGCCGTCTTCATACTTGGCCTGTAGGAGCATGTCGAGCAAATCGTCTTTTTCTTCTCCGCTTGCCAGTCGTTCCTCAACAATCCCATCCAATATATTTTGGGCGTCCTTTGAAAGTGCTAAATGCCTTTTGACACTTCCGTCGAGTTGAAACCACCATTTTAGATAGGGTCGGCGCATTTCCCTGATGAGCATTTTTTGGTTCAATATGGTTATACGCTGCAGTTTCTGCATCCGTTCACGAATATCCTCCGCGCTGAACAGCGCCCTTGCTACGACCTGAAAGGCCAGATCGCCCATCATAGGCAGTACATTCTGCACCTTGCCCGTATCGATGCGCCGGATTTCTTCCTGAACGGCCGCCCACATTACGTCTAGAAGTCCGACCAGTTTCTTTTTATGGAAAGCGGGCTGTACCATTCTGCGGTGTTTACGCCAATGTTCCCCGTTGGAAGTCAGAAGCCCTTGACCTATATATTTGCCAAGATCCTTGGTCTGTAGCGGAGATTTTTGATAGTTCTTATGGTTTTTTTGAAGGATATATTTGATAGTTTCTGTATCACGTGTAAAAATAATCTTGTATCCGGGACCCAATTTTACCATAAAGGTGTCGCCCACCTTTTCGAAGTTTTCATGGTGAAAAGGCAAAGGGTTTCTGAGGATGGCGTTCTGGTTCTTGAAGACTTCGAGTTGGGGTACAGAGGCAATCGGACTCTTTTTAGAAGTCGGAGAGCCTTTAGGCGTTGTTTTACTTTTAGTTATCGTATGCACTGGGGGAATATTTTAAAAATTAAGTTCGTGTTTTTAGACCTATCAGGTTTACTTTTTACTGGACGTTCCAGCAGGGGTCAACCAAGTTTAAATCTTTAGGAAAATCAAAACTGAAAGGTATTAAGTTCGTCATTTTAGACCTGTAAGGTTTCTCTTCTTCAAAATCCTAGCTTTCAAACGAAAATCAGTCTTCTTAAAACGTCAAACTTGACAGGTTTTTCGCTTTTACCGCTTTAAAACAACCCCGGCTGCAAACCACCTTTAATCCTACCTAAATGTTTATAAGCCAATTCGGTCACTTCCCGACCTCTTGGGGTACGCATAATAAAACCCTGCTGTATTAAAAAAGGCTCATAGACTTCCTCAATGGTCTCCGCACTTTCGGAAACCGCCGTGGCCAATGTCGTGAGCCCGACAGGACCGCCTTTGAACTTATCGATGATGGTAGTCAATATCTTATTGTCCATTTCGTCAAGACCATAGGCGTCTACGTTAAGGGCCTTTAAACTGAACTGTGAAATCTCCATATCTATGCTTCCGTTGCCCTTAATTTGGGCAAAATCACGCACCCTTCGTAAAATGGCGTTGCAAATACGGGGTGTTCCCCTGCTACGCCCCGCAATCTCGATAGCGGCATCATTGCTAATCGGTACCTTTAAGATTTCGGCGCTACGCTGTACAATTGTGGATAACAGTTCGGTATCGTAGTATTCCAACCGACTGGTGATTCCGAATCGGGCGCGCATCGGGGCGGTCAATAGTCCCGATCTTGTGGTGGCGCCTATCAAAGTAAACGGACTCAGATTGATCTGTACCGATCGGGCATTCGGACCGGTCTCAATCATGATATCGATTCGGTAATCTTCCATGGCGGAATAGAGGTATTCTTCGACAATGGGACTCAGCCGATGGATTTCGTCGATGAAAAGCACGTCGCGTTCGCTTAGATTGGTCAGCAGCCCGGCCAAGTCGCCCGGCTTATCGAGCACCGGGCCTGAGGTGATTTTGATACCTACACCGAGCTCGTTGGCCAAAATATGGGCCAAGGTAGTCTTTCCCAATCCCGGAGGACCATGAAAAAGGGTGTGATCCAAAGCCTCTCCCCTTCGATTTGCAGCCTCGACAAAAATCTTCAGATTTTCCAAGACTCGCGCCTGGCCGGTAAAATCATCAAAGCTGATCGGCCGTAACGCCCTTTCTATATCAAGGTCGGTGTCGGATAGATTTTCTCCGGTAGGGTCTAGATATTCGTTCATATTGGAGCAAAGATAAGGAAAAAGAGACTAGACCGCTCCGCTGCTAGAGACAAGAATCAAGACCTTTTATTACCGATAAATTCGTAATTTCATCCTATGAAAAAGAAAATCTATCCGGCAGAAATCCTGCAATACATTCCATTTTTTTATGTCATTTGGTCGGATGCATTGATTACCGCATCCGAAATCAATGTGGTCGAGCGTGCCATCGGAAAAGACGAGACCCTCGGCCCGGAAAATCGCAAGCTATTACTGTCTTGGTTGAACCCAAAACATCCACCGGAAAATGCCGCCCTTAAAGAATGGAAGCAGACCATATCGAGTACCAGCGTCAAATTGGTCGAGAGCGACACCTATCCCCTATCCACTTTGAGCCAGAATTTAGTTTGTCATTACCATGAAGCTTGTCCGTTTAACGACCAGCTTAAGCATATCGAGGTCAATCTGGGTATACAGCCCAACCACTATGGCCATCTTTTTGACGTCGACATTGTGCATAACAGTACTTCAGGGTATTACAGCGCATCGGAAATCGATGAAATTTTAAAGGGAAAAAACGCTGACCTTGTCGATGGTTTCCGCTCTGTTTTGGACCATCCTATTTTTGAGTGGGATATCCATAGAAAAAAGGAAAAATTCCGTAGCCATGTATTAGACCAAATGAAATTTTTAGCGGACAGAGGCTATGGGGTTACCGCATATCCAAAAGCTATCGGCGGACAGGATAATAT
>JAGXIC010000011.1 GCA_024635875.1 Pricia sp. | reverse complement strand
TAAACATTTTGATAAGGAGCTGACGAAGATACAACGGATGAATCCGCAGGTGGCGGAGTATTCCATCCAAAGAAATTATCTGGACCTTTTTCTCGATTTGCCATGGAACAAATACTCAAAGGATAAATTCGATTTAAAACGTGCGGAGAAAATTCTTGACCGAGACCATTACGGCCTTGAGGATGTCAAGCGCCGTATTATCGAGTATTTAGCTGTGCTAAAGCTGCGGAACGATATGAAATCACCGATTTTATGTCTTTACGGTCCTCCGGGGGTCGGTAAGACTTCCCTTGGAAAATCCGTTGCAGAAGCCTTGGGAAGGGAATACGTGCGCATGTCATTAGGCGGTCTGCGGGACGAAGCCGAAATACGCGGACACCGGAAAACCTATATCGGAGCCATGCCGGGCAGGATTGTACAAAGCTTGAAAAAAGCGGGTACTTCCAATCCCGTTTTTATTCTCGATGAAATCGATAAATTGGCCAGCAGCCATCAGGGCGATCCGTCATCCGCGATGTTGGAGGTGCTTGATCCCGAACAGAATAGCGAGTTCCACGACAACTTTTTGGAGATGGGCTACGACCTGTCCAAGGTGATGTTCATCGCCACGGCCAATAACCTTTCGACCATTCAGCCCGCTTTGCGCGATAGAATGGAAATTATCAAGGTGACCGGGTACACGATTGAAGAAAAGGTCATGATCGCCAAAAAACACCTATTACCGAAGCAATTAAAGGAACACGGCCTTACCGCGAAGGATATCAAGATCGGAATGCCCCAGCTGGAGAAAATAGTCGAGGGCTACACCCGGGAATCCGGCGTACGTGCCTTGGAAAAGCAGATTGCCAAAATGGTTCGCTATGCCGCAAAAAATATTGCCACCGAAGAGGAATACAACATAAAAATATCAAAGGAGGACGTTGAAACTATATTGGGTCCCCCACGAATGGAGCGCGACAAATATGAAAACAACGATGTGGCCGGTGTCGTAACCGGATTGGCGTGGACAAGTGTCGGTGGCGACATCCTATTTATTGAATCCATTTTATCCAAAGGAAAGGGTACCTTGAATATTACCGGAAATCTTGGTAAGGTGATGAAGGAATCCGCTACCATCGCCATGGAATACATCAAATCGAACGCCGATCGGTTCGGAATTGATTCCGAGGTATTTGAAAAGTACAATGTACATATTCACGTGCCGGAAGGAGCGACCCCTAAAGACGGGCCGAGTGCTGGGATTACCATGTTAACATCCCTAGTATCCCTTTTCACGCAGAGGAAGGTCAAGAAAAGTCTGGCCATGACCGGTGAAATAACGCTTCGGGGCAAGGTGCTTCCCGTAGGCGGTATCAAGGAAAAAATCTTGGCGGCTAAACGGGCCCGTATCAAAGAAATCATTCTTTGTAAAGACAATGAAAAGGACATCCTAGAAATTAAAAATGACTATTTAAAGGGATTAAAATTCCATTATGTCACCGACATGCACGAAGTAGTCGATATCGCGATTACCGGGCAGAAAGTAAAAAATGCCAAAAAATTGTAATGCGAAAAATTACCATCGCCATCGATGGCTATTCATCGACCGGAAAAAGTACCTTGGCCAAGCAATTGGCCCAGGCTTTGGGCTATGTGTACGTCGATACCGGGGCGATGTACCGGGCGGTGACACTTTTTGCTATCCGAAACGGATTTATCGGTAATGGAACCGAACGTTGGCAGGCCCTTGTGCAGTTGTTGCCCAAAATACGGTTAAAATTTGTACCCAATGCGGAACTTGGTTTTTCTGAAATGTACCTCAACGGTGAAAACGTAGAAAATGAAATCCGCCAAATGGAGGTATCCAAACATGTGAGCCGCATTGCAGAAATAGAGCAAGTACGCTATAAGCTCGTAGACATGCAAAAAGCCATGGGAAAGGATAAAGGTATCGTTATGGATGGCCGTGACATTGGCACCACCGTTTTTCCCGATGCCGAACTGAAGATTTTCATGACCGCATCACTGCAGGCGCGGGCCACCCGCAGATACAAGGAACTTTTGGACAAAGGGGAGAAGGTAACCTACGAAGAAGTCCTTGAAAATGTTCAAAAACGAGATCATATCGATACCCATCGCGAATTTTCGCCCTTGAAAAAAGCCGACGACGCCATCACGTTCGATAATAGCGACATGGGGCTGCAAGAACAGTTCGAAAGATTGGAGAGTATTGCGCGGCGGTATATGGAGAAATAGCTTTACGCTTTGCGCCTAAGGCGTTGTGCTATTGTATTTAGCTAAAGACAGGAGGTATATAATACTCCCGTGGTGTGCCAAAAAAAAAACAGGGACAACCTATCTGGTCGCCCCTGTTAAATTGTTCAGATTTCCGATGGATACGCAATTAGATTTTGCGCAACGCGAATAGCGGTTAGCGCACATCGGCTGCCGCATTGCGCTGTACACTACGGATTCGGAATCACCAAAACTTGATCTGGATGAATTACATCCGGGTTTTTCAAAATGCCCGAATTCGCCTCAAAGATCTTTTTGTATTTCATGGGGTCGCCATAATAGTGCTTGGAAATCTTACTTAGAGACTCCCCGCTTTTAACCACGTGCCGAGCATATACCGATTCGTCCGCTACAGTAATATTGGCTTTGATATCCGAGGGATTTTCGCCACCAACTTCCTTAATCTTGTCCCACAAGAGATTTTTCTCGTATTGGGTACTGGCTTGTCCCTTTATATTTAAGACCCCGTTTTCTTCCGATACGTCACCATCTTTGATATTCAATTTTTCGCCCAAGTTCAATACGGGCTGATATTTGTCTTTAACACTCATACTATTTCGCTTTAAAATAATTAAATTATAATGTCCAATATAGCGATAATTGCCCTATTCCGGGGAATTTTAGATAAAATTCCCCGGGTTTCGTCATCCTAACGATATATAAGGTTGATAAAACAATTATTATATCGTATTTTTGCACTCCTTTTTTACAGGGTAGCAAGAGAAAAAGGGATACTGAAAACTATAATTTAACTACTTCTACGGCGATTGTTCAACTCTTGTAGCATCGTAGGATACAAATTTTAAATCGGCAAATGGCTGAAGAAAAAGCAACCGCAGAGGTGGAAGAAACCACTGAAGCACAACAGAAACAGGACGTTCAACAGGAACAGAAAGTGAAAGAAGAAGCCCCAAAACAAGATCCCCAGGAATTTTTGGAGAATTTTGATTGGGAAAAATACGAGGAGGGCATAGAGCCGGTAGATGATGCCAAATTAGCGGAATTCGAAAAACTCGTTACCGAGAATTTCGTTGATACTGCAGACGAAGAAGTCGTTGAAGGTACTGTGACCTATATGACCGAGCGTGAAGCGATTATCGACATCAACGCAAAGTCCGAAGGTGTTATCTCCCTCAACGAATTCCGTTACAATCCCGATTTAAAGGTAGGCGATAAAGTCGATGTGCTTATCGATATCCGTGAGGATAAAAGTGGGCAGTTGATCTTATCCCACAGAAAGGCCAGAACGATTATGGCTTGGGACAGGGTAAACAAATCTCACGACGAGGAATTGGTCGTAAGCGGATTTGTGAAATGTCGAACGAAAGGGGGAATGATTGTCGATGTATTCGGTATCGAGGCATTCTTGCCCGGTTCTCAGATCGATGTCAAGCCGATTCGCGACTACGATCAGTATGTCGGTAAGACTATGGAGTTCAAGGTGGTGAAAATCAATCATGAGTTCAAAAACGTGGTCGTATCGCACAAAGCATTGATCGAGGCCGATATCGAAGAACAGAAAAAAGAAATCATCAGCCAGTTGGAAAAAGGACAGGTGTTGGAAGGTGTCGTAAAAAACATCACTTCTTACGGGGTGTTCGTAGACCTTGGCGGGGTAGATGGATTGGTACATATCACCGATCTATCCTGGAGCAGGATCAACCATCCGAACGAGGTGGTCGACTTAGATCAAAAAATCAATGTAGTTATCCTTGATTTTGATGAGAACAAGTCGCGTATCCAATTAGGTATGAAGCAATTGGAGAAACATCCGTGGGATGCCTTGAGCGATGAGATCAAAATTGGTGATAAAGTCAAAGGTAAAGTCGTGGTTATTGCCGACTACGGCGCATTTGTCGAGGTGGTGGAAGGTGTTGAAGGCCTGATCCATGTATCCGAAATGTCTTGGTCAACGCACTTGCGTTCCGCTCAGGATTTCGTGAACGTTGGTGATGAGGTAGATGCGGTTGTACTGACGTTGGATCGTGAAGATCGCAAAATGTCTTTGGGTATCAAGCAATTGACTCCAGATCCATGGACCGACATAACGTCGAAGTATCCTGTTGGGTCTAAACATAAAGGCATTGTTCGCAACTTCACTAATTTCGGTGTTTTTGTAGAAATGGAAGAAGGTATCGACGGATTGATCTATATCTCCGATTTATCTTGGACCAAGAAAATCAAGCATCCATCGGAATTCGTCAATGTAGGCGATACCATCGAAGTGGAAGTGCTAGAATTGGATGTGGAAGGCCGCAAACTGAGTATCGGTCACAAGCAGGTTACCGAAAACCCATGGGACAAATACGAAAAGGAGTTTGCCCTAGGTACAATTCATAAGGCCACTATCGGCGACATGGTAGATAAAGGAGCGACTATCGATTTCAACGAAGACATTACGGCTTTTGTACCGCAACGTCATTTGGAGAAAGAAGATGGCAAAAAGCTAGGCAAAGGCGAAGAAGCCGAGTTCAAGATTATTGAATTCAATAAAGACTTCAAACGTGTCGTAGCCAGTCATACCGCTATTTTCCGTGAAGAGGAAATTCGCAATGTTAAGCAGGCACGGAAGAAAGCCGCTGCCGCTGCCGACGAGGCCAAGCCTACTTTAGGTGATGCCAACGAGGCCTTACAGGCATTGAAGGATAAGATGGAAGGCAAACAGTAGTACTTTAGCTTTTCTTTTTAAGTATAGGGAAACCCCGTTTGCATGATTATGTGAACGGGGTTTTTCATTTTAGAAAGTTAGGTTATTTAACGCCTAAGACAATCGAGGCGTCGATATTAGGTTTTACGCTTATATCGACTTTTAATGGAGGCTCACTTTTACCTGTAAGGTATTCCCTTATTCTTGAGGTACTGACACTTAAAAGTTCGGACAATTGCTTTTGGTTTAAAACAGGTTCAACCATTCGCAAATTAATTATCTAGTGAAAAGTTAAAACCCTGCAGTTTATTGCAATTACCTTAGTCTCTATAAATGTTTTAGTCCTCATAGTTTATAGGTTTGTGGGTACTGAGTTGACAGTTTCTTTTTGCGATTTAAAAAGTATCATGCTCGAAGCAATTTCATTGCTTTTCAAAAACTATGAACTTCCAGTCCATAGGAGTGGTTTATTCCCTAGAGGAATAAAAATTATCCACGTTTTGGCCGGCACGCCGTTCCATAGCATAACAATCTTGGTTTTTCGATGAATCTGTCCCTCTGGGTGGGTTCGTTGAACATGTACCGGGCGAAGAATCCGATGTAAGGAATCGGTAATCTCACATAGACATACACGAAACATAAATGGAGCAGATATTTGATGAAATCATCTTGCATTCTCACGAGTTAATATTATTCCGGGGGAGTGCTCTGATTCATGGATGCAAAGAACCTATCTCGGTTCCAAACAAAAAGTCTAAATGACTTCAATACTATAAATGATTGGTTGTATGGGACTTTGAAATAAAATTAAGATTGCTCAGTTGAACTAGGTTAGCTGGAAAAACCAAGAAAAAATATTTACACGGCATTTACAACAGGTTCTTAACTGTATCTCAAATGCTTAAAAAAATAGTACTTTAGAATTATCCACACAAAACCAAACCGACATGAAAATCACTATCGATATATCGATTTGCTTTATTGTTCTTTTTCCTTTTTCAGGGATTTCCCAGAATTATACGTATACCAAGGCTATAGACAGCCTTATTGAGGTAACGAATAAAAGACCCGATGATTCGTTGAAGGTAGCTGGCTACGGCATGCTGTATGAACGGTTGATGTTCAGAGACCCCGACATGTCTTTTCAATATGCAAAAAAAGAGTACGCACTATCAAAAAAAATCGGTTATAAAACCGGTATTGCAGCGGGGCAATTACACTTTGCAGATTATTTTAAGGACAGAGGAAAGCTAGACTCCGCCCGATATTATTATTCGCAATCGATACAAGGATATACCGCGCTTAACAGTACCATAGGAATGCTATTTGTCAACCATTCCTTGGCATCTTTCGAAAAAAGCTTAGGGAATTACGATAAGGCTTTAATTATTGCGAACAAGAACATAGATATTTATAAAAATCGTGATACTGTCTTTAGCCAACATGGCGGAGCCTTTAATTTAATTGGTGCAGAGTACGAACTTCTTGGGGGGATTCATCAAGAAATGGGAAACTATAGAATCGCTCTAAAGGAAACTCTCAATGCGCTTAAATTCTTTGAAGAAAAAAAAGATACCTTGCGACAGGCAGATGCATTGATGCAAATTGGTACTTTGGAGCGAAGTCTAGAAAACTTTGAATCGGCCATAACCCATACCAAAAAAGCGTATGATATTTATGGAAAGTACGACGATAAACAATACAAGTGTTATGCAGCCAACGGAATAGGTAATACGTATCTAAATCTGGGTGAACCGGAAGAAGCACATAAATACTTTGAAGATGCCCTAAAATTGTCCCGAGAAATCGAAAATAGGGAAATTGAGGGAAACTCATTGGCAAACCTGGGAATGGCCAATTCGGCCATTGGAAAAACTAATCAGGCCATCGACTATTTTCTGCAAGGCCTTGCCATTCACAAGGAGCTTGGTTACAAAAAGGTGATTTCCATGGACCTCAATGGCCTGGCCGAGGCCCAAATAAAAGGGGATAACCTTAAAGTAGCCCTTGATAATTTAAGTCGGTCAATCTCAATTGCCAAAGAAATCGGAGCTAAAGATAACCTTAGCGAAGCCTATCGTTTACGATATGCCGTGAACAAGTCTTTGGGAAACCTCGAAGAGGCCCTAGCGGATCACGAAATGTTCAAAGCCGTCAATGATACCATATACAATACAACCAAATCCCAACAAATAGAAGAACTACGTACGATTTATGAAACCGAAAAAAAAGAGCAACTAATCGCCCTTCAAGAAAAAGAAATCACTGTTTTGGGACAAAAAGCATCAATTAGCAACTTGCAAAAACTTCTTATGGGTATCGGTCTTTTACTTTCGCTTATTGGCTTTTATGCCATACGCCAAAAAATGAAGCGTAACAAAGTGGAAAAGGAAAAAATAGCTGCAGAACTGGAATTCAAAAAAAAGGAATTGACTATCCACGCCTTAAATCTTGCCCGTAAAAATGAAACTTTGGAAAATCTTAAACTTAAAGCACAGAAATTGAAAGCAAAAGAAAATATTGGTACTGGATACAATCAACTGATCCGCTCGATAAATTTCGATTTACAAGACGATAACAACTGGGAAAATTTTTCGCGTTATTTTGAAGAGGTGCACAAAGATTTTAATAAGAATGTCAAAACAAAATACCCTGAAGTCTCCTCCAATGAGCTCCGTCTTTTGGCGCTTTTAAAGATGAATCTAACTTCAAAAGAGATTGCGAATATCCTCAATATTTCCTTGCAAGGTATCAAAAAAGCCCGTTACCGACTACGAAAAAAGTTGAATCTTACAACAGAAGATTCTTTGCAGGATCTTGTACTTCATCTCTAAAATAGGAAAGACCGAAATCTCTTCCGGTCCTTTGTTATTCTATAGTTTTAAAACTAAAACCTTGCTAGAGTCTTACTTTAAGCGTTTTAAATAATACCCAACTTTAACTTCTCCGAAATCTACAATAAAAGTTTTTCCTTCGAAAGGGATATCCTTTAAAAGTATCTTGTCAGCCGCTGACCCAAAGTCATCATTTGCATCTGGCCAAGCATCGTCTTCCTCTAGCCTACCACCAATAGCTACATGATCGGTAGTATAATCTGGTTTATATAATTCTATCGGAGGTACGGTAAGGTTTGCATATCTTCTTTCACTTTTCTTAAGTTGATACGTCGATCCTTCTTTATAATCCCAAGCTACCTTACCTCCTTTTTGTCCTCCATTACTTACTAAGGTAGCGGTCAGCCTGCCGAAAAGTTCAGCCTCGCTCCCATTACCGTCTTCGCATCCTGTACATTCTAAGTAATCGAGCTCAATACTAAAAACCGGGTAAGCTAGATCACACTGTCTAACGGGATACTCGGAAGCCAAAACCACACGCGCAATAGGCGTACCTTGCTTAAGGTATCTTAATTTATAGGACAAAGGGGCCCCAGGAGAATCTTGAGAATAGTCGCCACCATTAGAGATATATTCATATACATCCACAGGGCCATTTACCGTCTGAGCCGCATCGCTACCAGAGCCCCCAATTACAAGTGCCTCCACATCTGACTCAGAAATTACTGTTTCATATTCAGCATCTACACTTCCATCGTTTGACCCGAACGAAGCCTTAAAAGCAGCATCGACCTCAGTTTTAGTATAGTTTGACTCAATGGTGTACATAACCATTCTACCATAAGTGACCGTCGCTACATATACCGCACTCGTACTACCCAGCGCATTAATATCGGGTACATTCGTAAATAAATCGCTTGGATTTTTGGGTGGATCCATGTCTATGGTATAGTATACTTGAAAGTACTTCAGCAAATATTTATATTGATATGTGGATTTAGAAAAGTCAAATGACGCTGAAACTTTTGTTGCGGCTGATCTATAATTTGACCCTATTGCCAATTTTAAATGCGCTTCACTATATACTTCATAAATTGAAAAATTTACTTTTGCGGCCGTTGCTCCAGTAACTTTTTGATCTAAAATGCCTGTTTTTATTCCTTCGCGAATAGTCGACAATTTAGGGTCTGTAATTTCTACTACCGGACTGCCACTAATATTCGTCAATGATGCCGAGAGAGTAATTGGAGCCCTATCAGCAACAATAGGCACATACTCCCCTGTTGGAATAGTCTCCCCTTTCAAAATAGCTCCGGGAAAAATTACGTCGGTAGTTGGATCTAAGGCTAACATTTCATCAAATCCGGGGGCTGCCTTATAATAATGTGTATAACATTCTAAAGACGAATCTTCTTCATCCTGAGCCGGTGGGATTGCTTTTTCTTCTACTTCTACCGGTGCGGAAACTTCTTCTGGCTGGGTAAAGACTGGCAAACTTGCCATTAGCGTATTAAATTCATCAGCTTTTCCACCAGAGACAGGTTCAGTCGGATCGGCTATATCATCTTTTTGACAGGAAAAAACAACAAGCAGTGATAACGAGAACATGAACAATCTAAAATCAAAAGTTTTCATACTATAATATTTTGTGGTTAAATTTTGTAATCGTTTTCGATGACTCACTCGGGAACGGTCTGCAGCCCTAACCGAGCAAGACACCACAAAACGGTTTGTCAACTTAATGACTCCACAAACCTAAACTACTGTTTCCGAGGGCGAAAAAAAGTAGGGTGGACAAAAGGTAGACAGGGGCAAAATAAAGAGAGACAATTACTGAAAAACATTGTTTCACATAGGTAAAATCTCTATGAGGCTTGAGCCATCATGATGAATGGCAACGCATCGAAATCAAGATTTTTTTCTTCGCTGTTACACGGACATATATTGGTTGACAAAAAATGGAAATTCAAAAAGATTTCGGTTTCAATTCTGTGATATTATCTTGGTTCAGATAAATTTTACGTAAGAAGTTAATTTGCAACCAAATGAAACCAAATGAAACCAAATGAAACCAGCGATTACTTTCCGATACAAAAATTAGCAAAAATATTCCCTAATAACTCGTCATTGGACACTTGCCCCGTAATCATCCCTAGGTGATAGAGGGCTTCCCTTACGTCGATCGCCATGAGGTCGCTGGGCAGCTCTTCGTCTATCCCTAATTGTACTTTATCGATTTCTTCCAAGGCTTTCAGCAAGGCGTTGTAGTGGCGGGTGTTTGTAACGATAGTCTCATTATTATGAAGTGCACCCGTGTTGACAAATTTCAAAAGTTGCGATTGTAGTTCCACAATCCCTGTTCCGGTTTTTGCTGATAGAAACAGGGCCTGTGGCAAATCGGTCTTGATTTGTTTTATTTTGGCCGGAGTTATCCGGTCTGTTTTATTGGCAACAATGACCATTGGCTTTTGGGGATACTTATTTTGGATTTTCTCGATTTCCAGAAGTAGGTTTTCAAACCTGGCCATTGAACCTGCAGATGATTGCTCAAAATTAGTTGAACCTTCTAAGGGCGGACTCATTACTTCATGGGCATCGAACAAATATAGGGTAACCTGCGATTTTTCAATTTTCTCGAAAGTTCGTTGAATCCCCATTCCCTCGACAATATCTTCCGTTTCACGAATGCCAGCCGTATCGATGAAACGGAAGCCGATGCCGCCGATACTGATTTCATCTTCGATAGTGTCTCTGGTAGTACCGGCGATTTCGGAAACTAATGCCCGCTCTTCGTTCAACAGCGCATTGAGTAGGGTTGATTTTCCCACGTTGGGCTCGCCCACGATAGCCACGGGAATCCCGTTTTTAATGACATTGCCCTCGGCAAACGAATCTATAAGGCGTTTAAGTACCAAACGTATTTTATCGACTAAAGCCTTAAAAGCCCCTCGGTCGGCGAACTCCACATCTTCTTCGGCGAAGTCCAGTTCAAGCTCGATAAGCGAGGCAAAATTTAGGAGTTCTTCTCGTAGGCCTTTGATTTCGTTACTAAAACCGCCGCGCATCTGTTGGATGGCAATTTGGTGCGCGGCCGCATTTTCACTTGCGATCAAATCCGCAACCGCCTCGGCTTGGCTCAAGTCCATCTTACCGTTAAGGAAGGCGCGTAAAGTAAACTCCCCGGCATCCGCCATACGGCATCCGTTTCTTAAAAACAGTTGAATGATCTGTTGTTGTATGTAAGGGGAACCGTGACAGGATATTTCCACTACGTTCTCGCCCGTGTAGGAATTCGGAGCTTTAAAAATAGATACCAAAACTTCATCCAAAATGTGCTTTCCTTCAACGATATGACCTAATAGAATACTATGGCTTTTTTGTTCGACCAATTTTTTTCCATGGATGGAGTTGAAGAAAGGAGCTGCCATGGCGATAGCCTTCCTGCCCGAAATACGGATGATTGCGATGGCACCCGCCCCAGCTGGCGTAGCCAAGGCGATGATAGAATCATTTGGAATCATACTACAAAAGTACGTAAAATGGCACGGAGCGTATATGTCCAAAATCCCATCAAATTAACCCTACAATTGTTACTACCAAATGATAATAATGTATACCTTCGAACTGTAATGGAAAAAGAAATAACATGATATACAAACGATTTTTATACGCGTTCGCACTTACTCTAGGAATGGGTGTTTTTTCTTATGCTCAAGAAAGTGGCATAGCAAATGACTCCGTCTTAAGAATGGAACAGTCGGCACAAGAAGCAAAGGACATGCAGGCCAAAATTGATCAGGCCGAAAAAGAAGCACATAAAGCAGAGAAAGCAGCCAAAAAAGCTGAAAAAGCACAGGAAAAGCTTGAAAAGGAAGCTAAAAAAATCGAGGACTTGAAAGAGGCTGTGATTGACAAAAAAGAAGATATCGCCAAACGTAATCGCAAGGTAAACAAGCTTCAGGAAGATATGGAGCTGGACAAGATCAAAGGAAAACTCTCGCCCAACGATATCGATAAAATCAATAACAAAATCGAGAAAGAAAAGCTGCGCGCAATCAAGGACAAAGAAAAACTTCGCAAACTGGAACAAAAGCTTCAGAAGAGCTAAAATTCGAACAGGCTAGTTTTAGATTTCGCTATCTTACTTGGTAGCGAATTTTTTTATTTTTATAGGCAAATTGCAGAGTCAAAATGCATCGGGTAATTTGCATTGTGCGATGGCTAAAAGGCTATCTGCAAAGACATCGAGCATTTAGTTGTAACATTTTCCATTTTGATTCGTCTTATAGATAGAAACCCTTTAAACAATCAGAAAATGGAAATCATCAATCAAGACAGAGCATTAGAAAGTAACAACTCACTTTTGGTGTTGACGCACCTATCCCAATTATTGACTTATGTCACTGGCTTCGGCGGACTCATTGTCCCTTTGGTCATCTGGCTCTCCTCCAAGGATAAAATCGCCGGAATGGATGAACACGGAAAATCTATCGTAAATTTTCAACTGAGCCTATTGTTATTTGTTGTTCTAAGCATTCCCGCCATTTTGTTGTTTGGCTTGGGTATTTTAAGCCTGATATTTATAGGTATCATCGCTTTTGTACTTCCCATAATCAATGCCGTAAAGGCCAGTAACGGCGAATCACCGAGCTATTTTATGACTATTCGGTTTATTGCATAATTACAAATAACAAGAAAAATCCTGAACGTTTCGTTCAGGATTTTTTTTATCTCGTGATCAAAACCCACCATCTACCTGGGCAGGTCTCATAGCTATTTACCCGTTCAACATCACCGGCATCACCAACATCGTCACATTTTCGCCTTCATCAAGTCCATCGGCTGGCGTAAGAATGCCAGCGCGGTTCGGAAGGCTCATTTCCAACGAAACTTCGTCGGAGTTGAGGTTGTTCAGCATTTCGGTCAAGAAGCGGGAGTTGAATCCGATTTGCATATCGTCGCCTTGATAGGCACAGGTCAACCGCTCTTCGGCCTTGTTGCTGTAGTCGATATCCTCGGCGGAAATGTTCAGTTCGGCACCGGCGATTTTTAATCTGATCTGGTGCGTTGTCTTGTTGGAAAAAATCGCAACTCGACGCACGGAACTCAAAAATTGGTTTCTGGAAATCGATAGCTTATTCGGATTTTCCTTTGGAATCACTGCTTCGTAGTTCGGGTATTTTCCATCGATCAAACGGCAGATCAAAACAGTTTCTTCAAAGCTGAACTTGGCGTTGCTGTCGTTGTATTCGATAAGCACTTCCGATTCGCTTCCCCCTAAGATCCCTTTTAATAGGTTCAAGGGCTTTTTCGGCATGATAAATTCCGCCACTTCCGAAGCCGACACATCGTCACGTCTGTATTTTACCAATTTGTGCGCATCCGTAGCAACGAAAGTCAGGTTTTCGGTGGAAAACTGAAAGAACACTCCGCTCATCACAGGTCGCAAATCATCATTACCCGATGCAAATATCGTCTTATCGATAGCAGTGGCCAGAATATCACCCATTAGGGTAGTGGAACTCGGATCGGACAATTCGACCGCTTTCGGAAACTCAGCACCATCGGCATAGGCCAGTGCATATTTACCGGAGTTTGAGCTGATTTCGACCGTATGGTTATCCTCCACCACAAAAGTCAGGGGCTGTTCGGGGAATGTTTTTAAGATATCCAACAATAAACGTGCGGGTACCGCGATGGTGCCCTCGCTGTCGGAATCTACCTTTAAGACCGAACTCATGGTGGTCTCAAGATCCGAAGCGGAGACGGTCAGTTTGGCCTTGTTCAGGTCGAATAGAAAATTATCAAGAATAGGCAGCGTATTACTATTATTAATTACGCCCCCCAAAATCTGTAATTGCTTTAAAAGGTAGGTGCTCGATACTATGAACTTCATAGGGTAGTTTATTTCAATTTTGTGTCAAATAGGGTTCTGGTATGTCTTGAAATTGCACGGAAAGTCCAAAAATCATGACAAACAAAGATATCTGAATTGCTCTTTTTAACGAAACAAACTTATCAACATCTAGACACTGTGCTTCCGTCTTCTAAAATTGGTGAAAGCTAGTCCTAAAACAAGGATAGAGACCAGCGGAAGTCCTATGTTCACTAGTTGTCGTTTGGTTTTTTGGGCCGCTATTTTTTGGCCCTCCAAAAAAGCGTAAGGCTACCTTTTGAATTCGAATGTTTATAAGTCCGCTATCACCTAACAGGTAATTGAAGGCGTTTATCAAAAATTCCCTGTTGCCGTCTTCCGGAGGCCGATCGGTTTTGTGAATAGGATTCCAAGCGTACTCAATTTCTTTTCCTCCGAAAAACTTTTCATAGTAATCCCGGGAATCAAGAATAGAAACACCCACGGCGCCAGCAAAAAGAAATTACGTAAATCGGCAAAACTATAATCTAAAAATAATGAACGGTCCTTTGAACACCCATAGGAACGATGCGTTGAGTGCCAAAAATAGTCCGATGACCAACTATCCGGTTACCGAAGTGAAGAAGGAGCGTATTTCGCGTTTGAAGATGGAGCGCATGGAACTTGTTCGGTTTTGTTCTTAGGCCTTGGATTGTACTCAGGGTGACAGTTCGAGTATTCAAATCTTATTGAGGTCTGGGATTAAAACTACCCGGCGAATTTAGAAGATTTTGAAATCTCTCACCTATAACCTAATTGCCCTTAGATGCCCTAAACAAACGAAACCGTAACCGTATCCCGAAATTCAAGTCCCAATAAGGTCGAAGCACCTCCCACAGTGTTCAAATCACTTTTATAGATTGCCAGTTCGATGTAATTGGCGGAATTGAAAAGGGCCAACAAATCTCCCGCGCCCTTTCGTTGACTTCTCTCAAGGTCAAAGTTGATGATGTCACTGTATTTGTTATGAATACGGCTTATTTTGGTTGACCGGGCGACCAGTTCGTAATTTCGTCCCTTTCGATACGCCTCAAAAAAGTTTTTGTGGATATTGGTCACTACATTCCCATAATTGTCGACGTAGATTACGCTGCCGATAATTTTGTTTCCGTCGTCGGTCACACTAGGGGTGAATTCGCGCAACTCTTTCAGAGCATCGAAGGTTTTGCCAACGACTTCAAGAGTGCCGCCCCGGGCGATGTGGCAGGCCACTTTGATGAATACATCCAAAACCGGAAAAGAACCGTGATCGGGATTCGGAATGTTGATTTCCACTACTTTTTCAGGTTTTCTTTCGGAGGTTATCAGGCCGATAATACCATTATTGGCAGTAATAAAATAATGACCATCGATTAAAAGGGCGATATGCTTGTTTTCAGGGGTCGGTTCGGCGTCTACTCCCACAATATGTATACTGCCTTCCGTGAAATTTTTATAGGAATTTTCGAGAATGTATGCGCACTCCTGAATATTGAACGGACTGATATCGTGCGAAATATCAACGATTTGCGCATCGGGCAATTCTTTGTAGATCCTACCTTTTAGGCACCCGACAAAATGGTCTTTGAGTCCGAAATCCGTAGTTAGGGTGATGATGGCCATGAAGCACTGTTGATATATTTTTTGGAGCTACAAACTGATTTTTGATTAAGTTTGTTATGTCCAACAAAAGGATGAATGCACAAAATTAGTGCAAAAAAATAGCCAAGCGAAATAATTCCATATTGGCTTTCACTTAAACACAACAAGTTTTTGAACGAACTCATACTAGAACTTACCGAGATCAGCCCAAGGGAATTTTTTGGACAGGGCAACCAGCATATCGATTTGCTTAAAAAATATTTCCCGAAGCTTAAAATCGTTGCCCGGGGCAACAAAATCAAGGCCTACGGTGATGAAGAACTTTTAGAGGAGTTCGATCGCCGGTTTACAATGCTGACTACCCATTTTTCCAAGTACAATAAATTGGACGAAAATGTGATCGAAAGGGTGTTGACCAGCAACACCGCAGCAGACTACGAGGCGCCTGAGAAGAGTGGGGAAACCTTGGTACACGGTGTCAACGGTCGATTAATTAAGGCACAGACCGTAAACCAGCGTAAACTGGTCGATGCTGCGAAGAAGAACGATATGGTGTTCGCCATAGGTCCCGCAGGAACTGGTAAAACCTATACTGGTGTCGCCTTGGCTGTCAAGGCCCTGAAAGAAAAGCAGGTAAAACGTATTATATTGACACGGCCAGCGGTAGAAGCAGGGGAGAACCTTGGTTTTTTGCCCGGTGACCTGAAAGAAAAGCTCGATCCATACATGCAACCTTTGTACGATGGCCTGCGGGATATGATTCCCGCAGAAAAGCTGGCCCATTTGATAGATACGGCTATCATTCAAATTGCCCCCTTGGCCTTTATGCGGGGGCGTACCCTCGACAATGCTTTTGTCATTCTTGACGAAGCCCAGAACACCACCCACGCCCAGATGAAAATGTTCTTGACCCGAATGGGAAAGAACGCCAAGTTCATGATTACCGGTGATCCGGGCCAAATCGACTTACCAAGAAGAACGATTTCGGGACTGAAAGAGGCCCTTTTGATTCTAAAAGACGTTCAAGGTATCGAAATCATCTACCTCGACGATAAGGATGTCATTCGGCATAAACTGGTCAAAAAGGTGATCGACGCGTATAAAAATATTGAACATCAGGGATGAGAAAAGAGTTTATGGGTTTAAAAGTTTATGAGTTTATTTTTTTGATTTTGCGAATACCTTTAACAATGTAGCATGAAAAACACCATCACTGACACCAATTTCGCTTTTCCCGGGCAGAAAAGTGTTTACAAGGGTAAAGTCCGGGAGGTCTATGCTTTGGAAAACGATATTTTGGTTATGGTCGCCACCGACAGGTTGTCTGCTTTTGATGTGGTGATGCCGAAAGGGATTCCCTATAAAGGACAAATTTTGAACCAGATCGCCACGAAAATGATGGCGGCTACGGCGGATATCGTTCCGAACTGGTTGACGGCCACGCCCGATCCCAATGTAGCGGTGGGCCATGCTTGTGAACCGTTTAAGGTGGAAATGGTGATCCGGGGCTATATGTCCGGACATGCGGCACGGGAATATAAGGCCGGAAAACGGATGCTCTGCGGGGTGGCGATGCCTAATGGTTTAGAAGAGAACGACAAATTCCCAGAACCGATTATCACTCCGGCTACCAAAGCGGAGCACGGCGATCACGATGAGGATATCTCTAGGGAGCATATTATAAAGAGGAATATTGTCTCCGAAGCCGATTATGCCGTATTGGAAAAATACACCCGGGCCCTATTTCAAAAAGGCTCCGAAATAGCCGCTGCGCGCGGATTGATTTTAGTGGATACCAAATACGAATTCGGAAAGACCAAAAGCGGTGAAATCGTACTTATCGATGAAATCCATACGCCTGATTCATCACGCTACTTCTATGCAGATGGCTATCAAGAACGTCAGGATAAGGGAGAGGCCCAAAAACAGCTTTCCAAGGAATTCGTAAGGCAGTGGCTGATTCAAAACGATTTTCAAGGTCTTGACGGGCAAATCGTTCCCGAAATGTCCGATGCCTACGTCGAAACCGTATCGGAAAGGTATATTGAACTCTATGAAAATATCACCGGAGCAACTTTTATCAAGGCCGATATTTCGAATATCCAAGAACGTATCGAGAAGAACGTGCTAGATTATTTGGGGTAGGCAGATCAGCGACTATCTCAACAATCCCTTCACTGAAAAGTTTCTTTTCCTCTCCAATTTCCCCAGAATTTTTAAAAAGGCGATGGCCGTAATATAGGCATCGCCCAAAGCGGTATGCCTATCCGTGGTAGGGATATCAAATTTTTCTGCCAGTTCGTCCAAAGAATAGTGTTCTTGTTTTTGAAGTAGTGGAGAAGCGATTAAAGTGCGCTTGTACAGTGCCGAGGTATCCAAAAACCTGTTTTTTAATTTGGGCAATCCGTGGCGTTGTAAGGCTTGATCGATCATCGCGCGGTCAAATCCGGCGTGATGGGCCACGAGAACCGAATTACCAAGAAAGGCCAATGACAGCTGAATGGCTTCCAGTTCCGTAATCCGGGGCTTTGATTCTTCCTCAAGAATACCGTGAACCGCTATGTTTTCGGCATGGTAAAAATGTTGGTATAGATATACCTCGAAACCCTGATTAACGGTTATCGTATTATTTTGTAGAGAGAGGGCGCCTATGGAGAGTATTCGGTCCTTTTTAATATCAAGGCCCGTAGTTTCCGTATCGAAAACTACAAAGCGGATGTCATTCAGGGTGTCGGGCAACGCTAGGTCGAAGCCTTTGGCATACGCCATCCAAAAATCGGGATAATTTCTTTTGCCTTTACCTAACAACTTTTTAAAGAATCGCATCATCTTATATAGCCGTTACCTTAAAGCGGAATTTAATCAATTCCTGTAATTCTTTGATGGTCTTGAAAGTGCGCTTGAGCTTTATTTTTTCTTCCTTCGTCAACGTGTCCAAAGTTATAAAACGGCCGGAATCGTTATGTGACAATCCCTGTTTGGTCCGAAATTTCAATAAGGCTTTTGTCGCGTAGGAACAAGCGGAAAACAGCACCTCATTGTTCGGTTCGAGCTCTGCAAGTCGTTCGAAACGTTCTGCCGTATTGTTTATGGACTTGATTTGGTGTGAAAGCGTAAGGACCCGAGCTCCGTCGATCAGGGGCATCAAGGCCCTTCGTTTTACATCGAAGAAATCTTTGTGAGCGCCATCCTCTTCGACCAAAAAGCTACGGAAGAATCCTGTAGGGGACGGATTCTGTAAAGCTCCGCCGGCCAGATGTAAGAAAAAAATAGGATACTTTTCGGTTTCCTTAAAAATGTGGGCGGTTAGTTCGTTGACCAAAGTTATATCCCCAAAAGAAAGATTATAATCGAAGAATATGGCGGACAAAAGCACTTCCTCAGGACCGGGATTGGTAATCCAATAAGATACTCGTTCTTTCCATTCCGAAAGCGATAAGCACCATTCAGGATTCGAGGCCATCATCTCGGCCGGGCAATATTCATAACCGATAGTTTTTAGGCCTTTGTTTACCGCTTTTGAAAATTTCAGAAAATACGCCCTGATCTGTTGCAATTTTTTTTCGTGTACATTTTCAAAGATTAGGGCGTTGTCTTGATCCGTATGCAACAATTGCTCGCTACGGCCCTGACTTCCCATGGCAAGCCAGGCAAATTTGACCGGTGGCTGGTTTTCTATGCTTTTTAAGGAAATTTCGATAACTTGTTTGATACAGGCGTCGTTGAGCTCCGAAATCACTTTTGAAGTAAGGGTTAGGGGGATATTTTGGTCCAAATACCCTTTTAGCAGGCCTGTTACGCGTTGGCGTATTAGCTTTATATCCTTGAATTTCCCCGCCCGCTTTATGGCCTTCATCAGCACGGCGGGGTTGTTGCCGAGCTCGAGCATTACATCGTGTTTTGATAGCATGCCCAAGACCGCAGTGTTCGGCGTGCCGTCTTCGGTAAGGCACAGATGGCTGATACCGTTCTTCATCATTGCCATTTGTGCCTGTGCAATGGTCATTTTCTTGGGATAGGTGATAACCGGAGCGCTCATTACTTCTTTGGCTTCTGCAGTAATGGGATGGATACCGGTGGCGATTTTGTTGCGAATGTCCTTATCGGTGATGATGCCCACGGGAAGTCCGTTTTCTACGATCAGCATGGCACCTACTTTTCTTTTGGTCATGGCCAGCGCAATGTTTTTGACACTGGTATTTTTGGGACTTGTAACCAGCTTTTTCGAATAATTTACGTGTTGTAGGTCGAGCAATCCCTTATCTATTTGGGGTTGCAGTGCAGGAGATTCGCCCAATAATTTGCCCTTATAGCTTTTGGAATATGGGTTTCTGGTATTCGACGCAAAGCTTTCGATCAAAAAGTTGGCAACGCCTTCGTATTTTTGGGTGTAGGGCCGGAAAGTGGATATGGGAACGGCGTACAGAATACTCTCTTCATAGGCTTTTGCCCCTAGTTTGTAATTTTCGTTCGCCATTAAGGGACGCAACCCGAAGATATCGCCTTCATCGCAAAGGTCGATGATGTCATCTTTCGAACTTTTCCGCAGAACAACGGCACCTTTGTGTATGATATAAAAGTGCTCGTGCGGTTGCCCATCCTCCTCAAAAATTACACTTCCCTTGGTTTTATATAGGATGGAAACCTCTTGTGAGAGGGCATCTAAGTCCTTCGGATGCATCTCATTAAAAGGTGGATATGCTTTAAGAAAATCGGCTACCCTTGCCGATATGGTATTTTTCATCGAGCGATTTTTTAAAAGTTAGGATGTCTTGATATTTAAAGATTGAAGATACTTTAAACCCAACAGACATCAAACTTGGGGCGTTAATTAAAAAAGGTAGCATCCTCCTATTTTTAAAGAGGTCTGCTACCTTTTAATACCGTGATGAAAAGTCTTAAGTATCTAAGTTCCTAAATTTTGGCTATTGTTGCCCTGAGCATCCACGCCATTTCTTCGTGTTCTTGCATTAGTCCCGTTAGAAAATCCGCTGTCCCGACATCTTCCAAATCCTCTTCAATCTTTGCGATATTTTTTCGGATGAACTGAATGATTGAATCATGATCCTCAAGAAGGGCCGCAATATAATCCTCGCTGGAGTTACTTCCTTCGTATTTTTCCGTAAGATGGGTAAGGTTCAAAAAATCGCCCATGGTGCCCGGTGCGTAGTGCCCAATTTTACGTATGCGTT
>JAGXIC010000107.1 GCA_024635875.1 Pricia sp. | reverse complement strand
GCTGATATGGGCATAGCGGTTCTTGGTGGCGTTGCGCTGTCCCTGAAAATGGAGCAGGCTCCCGAAGAACTTTGGTGATATACTCTGGGAAAACGTGTTGCCGTAACCGAGTACTTGCATACCTTCTTTTCCGAAGACATAGTTCAATGTT
The DNA here is from genome assembly GCA_024635875.1 of Pricia sp. Classification (GTDB taxonomy): domain Bacteria; phylum Bacteroidota; class Bacteroidia; order Flavobacteriales; family Flavobacteriaceae; genus Pricia. Next base: position 16,025 of record JAGXIC010000107.1, on the reverse strand, counting down.
CCTGTACAGGTTTCGCCATAAATGATCTTTCCTATCATCCCGTTCGTTATTCCATCGTAATTTCAATAAGAGAGTACAGTAGTTCATTGGTTCTTTGTATCTCGCTTTGTAAACTACTGTTCGGACTTCTCAAATTCTTATGGTGTGCAATCTTGACCAATTGGTTGATGTTATTTCCTATTTTGTTGATATGGTAGGCAAGGTTCGAAGTGGTGGGGAGCATATCCTTTCCGTCAGATTGGCTTTGCAAGACCAATCTTCTCAACAACGGGCTGATCACGCCCCTTTCGGAAATATCCAGATGATACGATTCGCAAATTTTTTTCAATTTACCGTATTCCGTATCGTTGAACCTAAGCATTACGTTATGGTACCGCTTCTTGTTTCCCAATAGTTTTCGGCCTCTTTTCCGTTGTTCCATTTTTGTTGCTTTTTAAAGCAAAACACTTCGCAAGAAGTAGATAATTCTAAGTTACTTAGAATGCACCTTGCTATCCGTTCCACGGATAAATATATGTAATCAAATCTAATTATAACTAACTTATAATCAATATTTTAAATCCTAAAAACATATCGATACACATGCGGCCATATGGGTACAATTCGTAAAATTATGAGGACTTATTTGGTTTGGAATATAACGGGGAAATATGGAAACGTTCCAGACCTTTGTGGGTAGGGAGAGGAAAGGTCAAGCGGTTTTTTTACCGCTTGTGCTTTTGCGCGGCCGAGGAGGTCGGGCAAAACTGCAATGGAAAGACTTCACGGACGGACCGGCGAAGCGTTTCCGCCCGGGGAGGATTGGAGTGGAAGGTTGCCCGATTTCCGCAGGAGCGGGCCGGACGGAATCGATGTCCGGTAAACAAAGATTCATGCTATAATCTTACTCAATGGCATACCTTAGTTAAGGGTCTATGTTTTTATGATTATGGACAAATTATGAAAAGCCTATTTGTGTAATAAGTATTTTTCAGATTCTAGATGTATTGAATACATTCAATCGACCATTTCCAAAATAAGGCATTCGCCCGTCGTAGGGTTTGTCTATCAATATATCCTAAACCCGCCTTTCTAAATAGAATATATATCCGAGTTTTGGCTGTACGTTGATTTTTAGAAATGATAGAGCATAAGGTTCTGATGATGTTGAGCCCTATCATTAAAGTAGTTATGTAGTTCGTTAACTACATAATTGTTTAATTAATGAATTACGTAATTAAGAGCAAATTTTTCTCGTAAGTAAAAAGTTTGACTAAATGGTAACGGTATAAAAATATCCAAGTCTTCAGTGGAAGGGGGGGGGAGAAAGGTTATACTTAAATTTTGTCGATTTACATATTAGCAGGACCGAAGTGGTTCGGAAAGACCGAGCGCAAAAAATTGCATTTCCTTCTTCAGGTCGAAGGGTTGCCTTACGTTTTTCAGTGCTTGGGGTCTTATGACGGTCTATCTTTCCATGATCTTTGGAATCGTCAACCATAAAATTCTATTTGAATTTGATTTCAAAGTTTAAATAATCGTGGGATTAATTTTTCTACGTTTTGATGAGAACTAGTCTTGTAAAATAATTATTTTCCAGAAATCAGGTTTTATGGAAGTGAACTTTTGCTAGACCGTATCGGCCTATATGGATGGAAGGGAAGGGAAAGTTCCATTGTTTACCTATCCAAAGGGAAATTAGTGGTTAGGAGCCGTTTTTTTCCTTAAAGGGTTCTAACATGGCCTTTGTAAATCCCTGCCAGTTGATTTCTCCGAGTCCCAGCTTACCGCCTATGGCAACTACTTTGTTCCGGACGGAATCCAGAACGGGGACTTCCGATATGTTCTCAATTTCGTTCCTACCGTGGACCTCCACATAGATGCATGTTCCTACCCTTCTTATGACAAAAGTATTTGTAGATGTACCCACTATAGAAATGGCTACCGGGGGCGGGACATGGTCTTAAGGTCATGCAAAGAAAAGGAGACGACCATTCTTCCCCACCGGTTTGGATATCGACGATTTCCGTCCAATCATATCCGCCGCCGCTCGGGTTGCCAATACCCGGAACATCGATCCTAATAAGATTGCCTTTTTCAAAGCGTCCGATAGGTAAGGCCGTTCGGCCATTGAACAAGCTAAATTCTGCCTTGACCTTATCGGAAAATGCGTGCCATTCGTTAACGGACTTAAAACGGGCCTTGAGCTTTTCATAATAATCAATCGCCGTTTCAACGCTGTTCGCACAATATATACTGACCGTGTCATGGGACCCTCCTTCGGTCCGATGCGGAATATCCGGATATTTGACATTATTTGAGGACATAGACTAAACTATTAAAAGGCTGCCGCAATCGGTTCCCGAAAAGGTCCCGCATAATCTTCTTCACCTTGCTCGTCGGTTTTTTATACAGGGACGGTCCCTTTGACTAATGGTAAAGGTAAGGTTGCCATATTCTCGTCCGATGCTGTTTAAGATAAAATTTTGGTCTTAAAGGTCTCACAAAGTCGATGGTGCCGGCCAAATGTATTTTTTTCTATGCCGACCGATCTTGAATTCTGGTTACGGTCGTATCGATTTTTATAGCGCCCGAAAATGTTCAGGTCTCGAGCTCTATCCCTTCGTCACCTTCGGCCACATCCGATCAGTCCCAACCATCGCTCGGTAGATATGGCAGAAGCAGTTTTCTGCGTTTGACCAATCCTGGTATCTGCTCCTTTCCTTTGATCAAAGTGTCTTCCGAGACATTTTCTAGCTACGATGTTCCGAAATACTCGGGATCGTCAACACCGGGGCGAATGAACGTATTTTCCAAGGTCGATAGGTTCTTTCCAGGACCATTATGTTTGAAATATCCTCTTTCGGCTTCATAGAGCATTATGATTACCACGACCAGCGCGGAACCAAGAACGGCATTCGCACCGGTACTGATAAAATATATAGTCTTTAACTACTTTTTCGGTAGATTCACGCTTTCGATAAACGGTAGATTAAATAGCGGTAAGCACAGCAGGGATGAGACCAGGACCATTGTGACCAATTTCGCCATCTGCATTGATCCGGCTATAATTATCTTCTTACGGCACAGAGGAGGTCTTGGAGCTGGTCCGATCATAGTAAGCATCAGGGCAAGTATGGTGGCCATGCCTTGACAATCGTATTGGATATACTGTTGAGCTCCGAGATACCGGCTTCGATGAGAATCTTGGCCTGGTAGCCGCTAAGGCGCCCCAGCATAAAAGTTCCAAGGCCGATGACCCCTAAAGCGATGAACCCGCCCAACACGGCGCTTAGTATAAGTCGGTGAATCCATGTCCGTATAATTGTTCCGTTCGTTGCACAACAGGATTCGTCGGAAGCTGATTCAACCTAATCGAATATTACCAAAAATTCGGATATTTAAGGTGATGTGCCATAGTTTGCTATCGATATACCCATATTAAAATCCATTCTGGATTTTGGGCGGCAGGTCATCGAGTGTTCTTGATCGATTATCGGAAGTGAAATATGATATCGAGACCAATATAACCAAAAAGTACTTTTAAGCAAATGTATAGGTAAACGCTATTAGCCGTTTACATCGTAAAATGATCTTTGATCGCCTGCTGCGCTGCATGAAAACCGCACATACCATGAACCCCGCCTCCCGGAGGTGTCGAGGAAGAGCACAGATAAATTTTTGGATTGGACGTCCTATAAGGGGATATTTTTATTACGGGCCGTGTAAATAACTGGGTAATGTCCTGTTTTCCTCCATTTATATCGCCTCCTATAATGTTGGGATTAAAAGCATGTAACCTCTCCGTATTCATGGCGGCCCGTTTTAAAATACAATCCTTAAAGCCCGGGGCCGCCCTTTCGATCTGGTTTTCTATCAAATATGTATAATCCTCGGTGTTCCCGTGGGGAACGTGGCAGTATGCCCATGCCGTATGATTATCGCCCGGTGCACGCGTGCTATCGAATATGCTATGCTGGGCCACAAGCACGTACGGCGTGTCCGACATTCTCCCATGTTGTATCTCACTTTCGGAGACTTCCATTTCCAGGGCCGAGAAACCTAAATGAACGGTGCCCGATTTCCGGCATTTTTCGTTTATAAAGGGAATTGGTTGGCTCAACGCCCAGTCGATCTTGAACACCCCGGCGCCATATCTATAATTTTCCAAGCGTTTTTTATAGAGCCAACTTAGTTCCGTACCCTTTATCCCCAAAAGCTGTTTCGGCGTGAGGTCGAACAGATATGCGCTGGCGCAGGGCAACTTACCCAGATCGGACACCGTATGGTCCAAAACTATTCTTCCCCCAAGGGATTTATAGTATTCTAAAAGGGCCTTGGTAAAATTACCTGCCCCGCCCCGCGGAAACGGCCATCCGAACTTATGTGCCAAAACGGTAAGGACCAAACCGAAGGATGAGGAAGCCAAACTGTTAAGGGGCAAAGTGGAATGGGCCGCAGAACCATAAAAAAAAGCTTTCGACCGGTCATTCTTGAAGTAATGGTTTCCGATCATCGAGGCCGAGGGCAAAGCTTTAAGGCCGAACTTTAAAAACTCCCAAGGATACCGCGGCCAGGCGAAAGGCCCCAGCAGGTCCTGGTCCAATCGCTCCCAATTCTTGACCAAGGGCCCGAACAATCTTAGATAGGCTTCCCTGTCGCGACCCAGCTGATCTGCCGTTCGTTCCATATCCCGATAACAGGCTAGGGCACTTCCGTCCTCGAAAGGTTGGGAAAAAGGTATTTCCGGAAAGACCCATTCAAGCCCAAAATCCATGAGGGGCAGAGTGCCTAAAAATGGCGATGCAAATGCCAAGGGCAATATTGAAGAACCTATATCGTGTTTAAAACCGGGCAATGTGGCCTCTTCCGTTTTAGTGGAACCACCGGGCGATATGGAGTGCTCAAAAATTACAGTCCTTAGCCCCTGACGTTGCAAACGGATAGCGGCCGAAATTCCGTTGGCACCACTTCCTACAATAACGGCATCGTACCTATTTTCCATATCGGTAATTACGGCTTCTTAACTATCCTTATGGAAATTGCAGGTTCCTCGAGAGCGATAACCTTATAGTTCGGGCCTATGAATTTATCCATAATTGAATCGTTGGAAAGTTTGGGCCTGGCCGCAAACTTATCGACCAATTATAGCGATAAAAAACAACCTTGGCAAGGATTATCAACGGTTTGACATTTCAATTTCCTCTACCCGCACTACTCCATCAGTACTAAAGAAGCACCCAAATAAGGTTTATCGTTTATATGAGGCGGCACTCATTTCGGAAGTTCCGATAAATGTGGGTTTCTTTACTCGTGTTCTCACCACTTTTTAAAATTTTTTATAGGGGGCCAACACGTTTGATACCATGTTCCTCACGGAATCTGTCCTGGTCTTCCTCCGACATGCCCTTTGTTGCCCCTTCACTGATCTTCTTGAACATTTCCTCCATTTTACCGGCAGGCTGAAAGAACATCAACAGTTTTCCTTCCCCCTCCTCGATTTTTGCAAAACTGTGAGGGACCGTTCTTGGTCCGAACACACTGTCGCCCTGTTTCGCCCGATATGTGATGTCCCCGACCCTAATTATGAATTCCCCTTGAAGGACATACCACCATTCGTCCTGGGCAAAATGATAATGATGGGAAGGCCCACCTTCTTTTACGCGATTCGATTCGAAGACATAATTGTCGCCATCAGTATCTTCCGTTGAGACCTTCGAATAGAATGTGTCCCCTTCCAATAGGGAAATACTTTTATCGTTTCTGTCCTTACCGGTACCGACCTTAAAACCGTCTCTGGTCCTAGAGTCCTTTACCGGCTTTGCGCCCATAGGAAAGGGAGCGGTCATCAACGCCCCTGCCGATAGGCCCAACCTTAGGAAGCTCTTTCTTTTCTATTTCGGAAATTTGGATAAAAAATATTCTTTTGTGGAGGGTCAATCGAATAGCGCTTGACCTTAATACCCTATTCGCCCCGGAACGCATATTTCTATTGTTGGCCCAATGGAAAGGTAGCTAACACAGGTTGTTGTCCACAATTATTATCTTAGTGGAACAATGCATTAAATATAGGGAAAGAAAAAAAGCGCAAATTAAAGTTTTGTGCAATATTTGCGAAAATCCGTATCGATTGTCATATTCCATATATAAACGGCCAAAATGAAATTTATCAACTTACCGTCGCCCTTTCAGTAATCATATTATGGTTGAACGGGCGTCGAAGATAGAATATTGGCGGTTTTTGTGAAGTCTAAATTAGGGTGGGTTTTATTCACTGGGTCCAATGATTTCGGAAGTTTTATCGCGGAGCCGTCGACTCCATGTGTGCGGTGTATTCTTTCCTTTACTTTATTAGTGTTATGAATGCATAGGTAAAAATATATGCAACAATCGGGGAAATCCCCCAAACGATTAAAAGCCGTTTTACGTTCTCATTGCTTTAGATATCTATAAATCCGTTCTTACTAATGCTCAAAGCGATAAATTCAGCCCCATTTAATTGCACCAATGAAGTCGGAATACCTTTCGTAAAAGAAGCCAATAAAAGCAGACTGGCGGTAAGTAATGCGATTATAATCCCATAAAACGGAGACACTTCTACTATATCCTTACCTGTACTTTTTGTCACTTTGTGACCTAACGTCGAACTGCCGATGGCAAAAGATGGTGCTACGATCAATACTGATAGAATGATGATTGGCAGAAAATTCTGAATGGATTCTTGCCCGATTTCGTTCGCCGTTAGAGAGGCAATAGGAACGGCCACATTGGCTACGTTGGTTGCGTCGATTGAAAATGCGGCATAAGGTGGGGAAATATCAATAAGGTTTTTAAACGTTGATACTGCCTTTGGCCAGATTAACCATTTGTAAAATCTTATTTTTCAAAAATGGAAAAACCCATTTCGAAAGGCCCACATTAGTAAGAAAGCGATGATTGCCAGGATAATCCACGTTGGAATAATTTCATAGAACAATTTATGGGTATTCAAACCGTCAAAGGCCGTAGCTGCACCTGCAATTGAAAGAAAGGTCGCTTGACCTGTATATTATGGTACACAGATCAAATTTGCCACTAGCAATGACAATCCAATCGAAGGTAAGATAATGGAGGTATTCAAGGGTGTAAAATAAAGATTGGTCTAAAAGACCTTCCCTTCCCCTAATGTTAAAGAAACCTCCTTTCTAGCAATCAAGGCGCATGCAAGCACAATAATTCTAAAAAGATCTGGTATAACCGTCTGTTTCAGAACATTTGAACCGTAGGCAGCGGAAAAAGAAGGGGCTTTTCCGCTACCGCCCATATTTGCGGCCAAGAACATTGCCAATTAAAAAGGTTTGGCCACGGGTTGAATAGTTCTTAAATAGTTACCGGTTTTTAGAGTTCCGAAATGTAACGGTATGGTGGACGGTCAGCCTTAAAATATGACGGTCGTAAAAATCTACGCCTGATTTTTGCTGTTGAAACAGATTGAAGTAGCCCAGTTCAAAACCAAAATTTTCGATTGGCATAAATTGAACGCTTGCCCCGAATCTATTTTGATCGAAAACATTTTGGACAATATTTCTACCTATATTTATGTGGATTTCTTCAAATGCCCTTAAGGTCAGTCGATGAACCGGAGAATATCTTATTTCGACAAGGTATCGTGACCTATTATTTCCATACCCGAAGGAGCCGTTAGGCCGCTCAAAAAACCTAAAATCGCTCCAGTAACGATGGTATAGGGCTATCTTTTCTGAAATGTCCTGCTTATAGGCTATTTCTAGTTGTGGACGTAGTTCCAATTGGTTTGAGTATTCGGTTATTTCAGGGTCCTGAGGAAGCGACTGAAGAAGGTAGGTGAAGCCAATTCCCGCGTTCCAACTTTTCCCAAGTTTACGGGTCACAAAAGTTCTTGAAAGAAATTGATGTTGTCGCCATGGAAACCAATACGTCCTTTCCTCTAGGTCCTGTCTTATTTCATAGCTGTCATCAATTTTCAATTTAAGGTAGTACCGTGTCCAAAGTAGGTGCTGCGTATCGACACTTTTTTGTGCCACGATATTTTTTGGGTACAGAATGACGAGCAAAACAGCAAGACAAATTGGTTTGATATTACTCATATGGTTTTACTAATATGTATCGGCTAAAATAATAAACCTATTATTCCGTAAAACAGAAGGGGTAAAAAAATCGGAAAAATAATGTCCCGCAAATTATTCTTTCCAAATGATGTCGTCAATAGTGGCGGCTTTTAGCCGTTTTAGCATTAATTTTACGGGTCCAAATCGATTATTACCTATACTCTAAAAAAGGAATTTACGTAGACGCCGTATGAAAAATATTCGCACTTTTGGTAGTAGGCTGCGTAAAAACATCGTAGAAGTCCCCGAGATCATTAACGAATGTTCGGGCCTACGGGTGTTTGGCCAACTGCTCAAATCGTTTATTTTTAGTACCGATGTGGCCATCATCCGAAACACAAATGCAAATGCCATTATCGCGGTGTACCCTTTCACACCCCAGCCTACCATATCGCAGGCCTTGATATTGGCCGCCGATAAACCTATCTTTTGTGGGGTCGGCGGTGGAATCACAAATGGCGACCGCTCGGTGGAATTGGCAGTACATGCCGATTTTCAAGGTGCTTTGGGCGTGGTGTTGAACAAGCCTACCCCGAACGACCTTATCCGGAGATTGAAGGAAAAAATCGATATTCCGGTGACTATAACGGTAGTAGCCGAAAAAGATGATATCAAGGGAAGAATCGATGCCGGCATCGATATTTTCAACGTTTCCGGTGCGGGCAAGACGTCCGACATCATCAGACGCATCCGTGATATCGACGATGAAGTGGCGATCATCGCTACGGGCGGAAAAACCCCTGAGACCATCCATATGGCAATAAGGGCGGGCGCCAATGCGATTTCCTATACGCCGCCCAGCACTGGCCAACTCGTTAAGGATACGATAAAAAGGTATCGGAACGAATAATACCGATATTTGTTATCGAAGCGTCAATTCGATATCATCACCACTTCCCAGCTTCGTTTAGCTCGATATATTAATAAAGTTTAATCCTTCTATTTGAACCTCAAAAGTTCGTGGTTATGTAGGACAATCGCTTTTTTCAGCATACAATTATACGTCCACCGAATTGCCCTTTCCATAATTTTATTGGCGAAAGAGTCGAGGCTACCCTTCCTATTGCGCTGTCGATGTTAGTTTTTTTAAGTTGCTGGTGGTTTGAATGCCAAGGTCCTACAAAACCATCGTTTTTACGACACTTTCTAATATTTAGGACTTGTTTTACAGCTATCTAGGATTGTTTTTACAGCAGATATTAATTGCCGATAAAACTATTGTTGATGGAGAATGAGGTTTAAGTATTTAGACAATTCAATACGAATATTTTTTACAAGACCTCTAATAGGGATTCGTAGGGTGGGGCCCCAGAGAATGTAGTATTCAAATTTGCCGCAAAGGTCATCGATCCTTATCAAAATCGTAGTGATCCAGGTTCGAAGATTTGCCCGTTTTTCATGTTCGATACGGCTTGCGATAAATATCCGTACGGGCTATAAAATCTGCTCCCCTTTAATTATATTTGGTTCGGTCCTTAGAGAAATAAAATATGGAAATAGCCTTGGTAATCGGGTTGCTGATCTTGGCACTGGTTCTTTTCTCCACCGACAAATTTTCCGTCGATGTCGTTACTATCGCACTTTTGGTCATATTGATCCTTTCCAACATTATTACCCCAAAAGAGGCCTTTGAAGGCTTTAGCAGTGATTTTATGATCATCCTGGCCTCCCTTTTCGTTATATCGGCCGCGCTATCGGAAACGGGCCTGCTCGTCAAGATCGGGTACCAGTTGATCAAGCTGGTAAAAAGCAAAACGCTATTCGTCTTCTACACTATGTTCGTAACCGGTTTTTTTTCGGCTTTCATGAACAACACGACGGTAACGGCCTTGGTAACCGGACCTGTCGTCGGAATGTGCAGAAAACTGTCTATCAGTCCGTCGAAGGTCCTTATACCGGTCGCCTACGCATCGATTCTTGGAGGTACCTGCACGCTTATTGGAACTTCGACCAATGTCGCCGTCAGTGGTTACATGAACGGTATCGGTCTGGAACCACTTGCGTTTTTTGAGATTTTTTGGATAGGGCTGATCCTTTTTGCAACAGGCCTCATTTTTATGGTCATTTTTTGGAAACGGATGCTTCCGGACTACAAGGAATCCAGCTTTACAGAAGAATACAATATCAAACAATACCTTTCGGAAATAGTAATATTAAAAGAATCAAAGATTGTCGGGCAGTCCGCGTTCCGGACCGATCTTGCAGAATGGGATGTAAGGATCATAAAAATCGTACGCGTAAAAAATGAGTTCATACCGAACCGCTTCACCCGCATCGAGTCGAACGATATCCTAATTGTCGAATGTAAGGCCGAGGACCTTATAAAAATAAAGGAATCATCGGGACTGCAGGTACTTGCCGATACGATTTCCGATGAAAAGATACAAAGTGCCAAGATCAGGCTGGCGGAAGTGCTGATAACGCCGGGCTCCCGTTTGTTGGACCGTACGCTCAGGGAGGCGAGGTTCCGCCAGAACTCTGATCTGGTCGTATTGGCGATCCACCGCCTCGAGGAAACCGTATCACAGAAAATAGGCAACCTTAAGCTTAAGATCGGGGATGTGCTATTGGTACAGGGAACCCAGGAAACCATAAACGCCAATAGAAATTCCACCGACTTTTCCTTTATCGGGGATTTCAGGATGACCATGTACAAGGAAAGAAAAGGAATCCTTTCGGCGATCATATTTATCGTTGCCGTGTTGGCCGGTTCCCTGGAGCTGGTACCCCTTTCGGTCGCCTTTTTGACCGCGGCCCTGCTGGTCGTCATGGTCGGCGCTTTGAACGCCGAGCGGATCTATAGGGTCATGGACTGGAAATTGTTGATACTCATCGGGGGAATGAGCGCCTTCGGAACGGCCATGGAAAATTCCGGGGCCTCGGAATTTTTAGCTACGAATATAATTAATCTATTGGGCGATTTCGGGGTAATCTATGTACTTGCCGGTTTTGTCGTGCTGGTCATAATACTGACCCAGCCCATGTCAAATGCCGCTGCGGCCCTAGTGGTTCTGCCCACTGCAATCCAAGCTGCGGAAATGCTCGATGCAGACCCACGCTCTTTCGCAATAGCCATCATGCTCGGTGCTTCCGTTTCGCTTGTGACCCCTTTTGAGCCGTCGTGCATTCTGGTCTATGGCCCGGGAAAATACAAGTTTATTGATTTTATTAAAATAGGGATGCCCCTGACAATAATTTTGGTGATCCTTATTATCCTGCTGGTCCCCGTTTTTTGGCCTTTGTAACTCTTTGTTTTTCTGTGGGCATGCCCCTTCCGGACATAAAGGAAAATGGTCAATGGGCTATATTGTAAATAACGGAAAAAGAACGCGGATATTGAAAATTAATATTATCTGCTTCGATGTGTACTTACGACGGTTTTTTTAATTTCACAGTAGAAATGCCTTTTAAGCCGATTTCCAAATTTTTCTGAAGAATTTTAAGCCCAAACTAAACTACCATCGGCTAAAGACCGATGGGTTTGAAATTCGCCTAAAGGCGACTAAAGCTAATCGACGATGGTAAACTCTCCATCCTCTTTTTCATTGTTGTCCTGATTTTCGATGTACTCCATTATCATTTCATCGGTAATGTTTCCGGAGGTGGCGACAAAATATTCACGGCCCCAAAGATGGTGGCCCCAAAAAAGTCGGGAGACCTGTTTGTTTTCCTGCATCAACTTATATGAACTCTTGCCTTTCAGGTACTGGACCAATTTCGATATCGCCAGATGCGGCGGTACCGACACGAACAGATTTACATGGTCCTTCGAAACATGTCCCTTCAGAATCTCGACATCGTTGCGCCTGCATATCTCCCTTACAAGTTCACGGACACGTTTGCCGACCTCGCCGCCCAAAACCTTTTTTCTATATTTGGTTATCCAAACTATATGGTACTTGCAATCGTAGGTCCTGTGGGATGTTTTTCGATAGTTCTGCATCCCACAAAAATATAAAACTAAAGTCTTCGCCTAAAGGCGAGGGATTTTCCCCCAGAATGATACATTAAATGGGAATACTTTGAATTCTTGAATTTAGGCCCGGATCGGAACTCAACATATTATATCTCCTTCGTCCCTGGTTAACTTTTGCCATAAGTTAGGTCTTTTGGGTAAGCCCTACCCTTTATTGTCGACCTAGACGAAAAGTTGTTACTTTGAATCTTTGATAATTTGGCAGTAAAAAGTAGCAAACAGAATTTTAGTCCCACAAAATCAGCGTTTTAAGGAACTACTAGAATGGCTTGCATAAACGAATATTTACTGATGCGGAAAGTCAGGAATTTTTATCCCCATGTCTGGCCTTTATATGACACGTAGAAAAAATGGATATGAATAACGCGCAATACCCTCTCAACGAAAGTGTTTTTACAACCAGACTTCTGGTAGGAAGTGGCTTCGGTACACTAGGCCGCTTAACCTTGTGCGATTATTGTTTTTGTTGAAATTGTATACTAAAAGTTGTCCCCTTTTCGGCAGTATCGAAGGAAAACTTGGCGTTGATCTGTCTGCACAGTTTTTTTACGATTTCGAAGCCAATGCCCTTTGAATTGTTCAGGTCGAAATGATTCGGCAATCCGACCCCGTTATCGGATATCGACAATTCAATTTCACCGTCGGGATGCTCCCTTACCGATATATTGAGCTGCTGTTCATTCTCCCCTTCGGCATATGCGTGTTTCAGTGCGTTCACCACAATCTCGGAGGCGATAAGGGCGATGGGCACGGCGGTATCCAGGTCTATGGCCAATTCGGGACAGTCGATATGGTACTGTACCTTGGGGGAGATTTTTTGGTGGTACTTCATCAAGATCCTCAGGTAACTTTTCAGGTCGACCGCCTTGGCATCGTGATGTTCATAGATTTTTTCGTGGATCAGGGCAATGGCGTAAATGCGGCCTTGGCTATTTGTAAAGGCATCTATCATATCCGGGTCCGTCAGCCTTCTCTTTTGCATGTTCATCAAGCTGGAGGCGATCTGCAAATTGTTCTTTACCCTATGGTGGATCTCGCGCAACAGTGTTTCCTTCAACCTAATGGATCGCTCCAGTTCCTCTGTCCTGCTCAGGACTTCCAGAGAAAGTCGGCCAAGGTAACCGTCGCGCTGTTTTATTACCAAGACCAACAGCCCGGACGAAAAAAGGCCGAGCAAGAGGACGAAATAGGATTCATAGGAGTGGGGAAAACCAAAATATCCCGGCCTGGGGCTAAGGGCCACTTCCCATATTCTGTTAGCGACGTTCAGGTTCAGCAAATGGGTATTTTTTCCTTCCGAATTGCCTTGCACGTTCTCAACGAACAAAGGTACCCCGGGCATGGATCTGTCAAATATCGCTATTTGAAGGATCGGTAGTTCATACCTTAGAGTTTCCTTCACCAGTTCGTCCATATTGAAGACGCCGAACGCTACACCTCTGACCGACAGCCCGGTCGAATCATGGACGGAAACCATAGAAAGGAAACTATGTGCGTTCGGGGTATCGTACAGTTCTGGAACGGGACCTGAAAAAACCGTCCTGCGTGATAGTAGCGCCAACTCTGCCAAGGGCTCCAATGCCTTTTCCAAAAGTTCGGTCCTATGGATCTTTATAATATCGGGACGTTGGGTGTTATTGACCAGGTAACCGGTAGATTTCCCATCCCCCGTTACAGGTTTCCAGCCCAACAAAAGAACCCCGTTAAGATCTTCTAAGAACGGGGTAGTCAGTTCCTGAAAGGTGGGGAAGTATATTGTATCACTGTTTTTCATCAAGACCTCCATCGATTCCATTGCTAGATCAATCTTGTCCAGTTCGTTCAGCAATTTTACCTCGACCTTTGCCCGGGCCGTTTCGACCGTGGATCTATTCCTAGCTATGTACTTGCCGTTGATGGAATAGAAAAGATAGGCCGAGAAGGTGGTTCCTGCCAGCAGGATCAAGAGATACTTTACGTGCGATCTTACGACCTTAATTTTTACTTTCTTTTGAATATTCTGCAAAAGATTTTCCAATTTCGTCCAACGTTTCAATAGGTTCTTCAATGGTGGGATTTCCGTACTAGGTCCTTGAAGGCCCATTGACCTCCTCCCTTAATCCGAATCGGCCAAAATTGGAGAATCCGGGGTATTCTCGTTACTTACCCTTTTACGCGACACCTAGGGCTTATTTGATCCTCGTGCTGACTGCTCTGAATTCAGTTCTGTAAAAGTTGAACGAACTCGCTCTTATGCTTCAGATTTTAGAGCCCAAAATTTATAGACGTTGTCGGATGTTAAACCATTCTTACCAGAAAGCCATTTTCCTACCTGATAACGTAGTTGTGGTTTGAGAGGAGTGGCAACCCAGACTGCATGAATAGGATTATCCCCATTCCATCCATCCTCACCTTTCTTTCGGCACCAACCGGCGATAAGCCGTATTGATAACTCATCCAGTAAGTAACGGATTTGATCCTCGGTAAGACATCGAACACTTATATCGATTGCCGCAGAGTAGTCAATTCCATTTGTTGAATAATCTACGCCATGATAGTTTGATCTTCCCTCATTTGGATTGAAACCATTCGAGAGTCTTTCCTCTAAGGAAAGTGCTACAAGCGCATCGCGCAAGGTTGGGATAACTCCCTGAACGTTATAATTCTCCAAATCGCATGGATTTTCTGATGACCATGGAAACCCTTTATGGATTGCAATTGCATTCCTTTTAATTATGCTATCTATTGTAATAAAAGTATCTTGAACGCTGGCAGTACCTGTCTTACTTACTTCTTCTTTAGTACTCGTGGTCATTGACGCTTTCTGCGGACCATGCTTGCATTGCAGGATTAAAAGGGTAAGCAATACGAGTACTAAGCTATTTTTCATAGTCAATGAATATTTTTGAAAGTTAGCAGGCTGATTAAGAGTAGAAGTTACGAAATTTCTTATTTGGATAAGTGTTTAAAAATATAATTAGCAGGTCTTAAAAGTTCATAGTCAATTAGTATCCTTTACCATAAATATAATTTGTCTATAAAGCGCTTAAATCCAGACTTCAGTTAAAAGTGGAAGGCCATAAATGGCCGTCGAAAATCGAAGGATTTGTGGAAAGTGTAAAAAGACCCACCTTGATGGCTACTTGATGTAGGTAAGGGGCACCAATTTTAGTGCCCCGCTTTACAATATTGGCAATATTGTAAACACAAAAGACCCTAAATGTCCAGAATGTTTACATTTAGTACCCCTATAAAGAAAGTTTTTTGTAATTATATCTTCCTAGCTTGACATATTCCAGGAGCTTTGTAAGATTTAACGCTAGGTACATTTCAACGGCTTTTTTAATGCACCACTTTTGATATAACTTGTGGATAATGGAAAGTTCAATATACGGAGGGATTGATTTACTTATTTTTTAAAAACGAAATACACTGCCAACACCAAAAAAAATAAAAGCGATAAAGTGGTTGATTCTAAAAGTTTCATTTTTGAACATAATCAGGGTAAAGATTACAAAGACGACCAATGTTATAACTTCTTGGATGACCTTCAATTGGATCAAGCTGAACGGACCTCCGTTTTCTTCGAATCCCATCCTGTTCGCGGGGACTTGAAATATATACTCAAATAAGGCAATTCCCCACCTTAGCAGGATTACCGCTATAAGTCCAAGTTTGCTGAACCACTTCCACTCGGAGAATTTTAGGTAACCGTACCATGCCAATATCATGAACGAATTACTGATTATCAACATTATTATGGTTAATAGCCCCTTGTATCCCATAATGCTTGATTAAATTTACACAGTGTACTATCAAATATATAGAGTTACTACGTTAAAGACTATTTTATTATCTTGAGAACAAATTTAATGAATATGGAATTTACCGGTCTAAGCCTGATAGAGTTTACCGAAACCTTCAAAACGGACACCGATTGCAAGCAATATCTAGGGGAGCGCAAG
>JAGXIC010000106.1 GCA_024635875.1 Pricia sp. | reverse complement strand
GCCTTAGCTCAGTTGGTAGAGCAATGGACTGAAAATCCATGTGTCCCTGGTTCGATTCCTGGAGGCACCACAAAAGACCTCGCAAAACTGCGGGGTTTTTTGATGGTTTAGACAATCGCTGAAACACACCCACGCTGACGATATTTAAACGGGGCTTCGCATGCGACCTACATTACACAATTGTAATCTTTTTGTATAAATTGGTATCCCTTCTCTCAAAAAACCTGACCTTGGTTGCCTGCTAAAAAATCCTTATCAAGAAGAAGGATTTCTTTGTTTTTACCAGTATATTGCGTAAAATTATAGCTTTGACTACCATAGATATTTCGACTCCGCTTCCCGAACTTCAGGAGTACCTCCGAGAAAGGGAATGGCTGAATTCACAAGAAAAAATCACTTCCGTAGAGAAGCCCGGCGAGGGCAATATGAACGTCGTGCTCCGGGTGGTGACCGACCAACGCTCTTTTATCCTTAAACAATCACGCCCCTATGTGCAAAAGTATCCAGAAATCGAAGCCCCCGTGGAACGTATTGCGGTTGAAAAGAATTTTTATCAAGCGGTGCGGGACAACGCGGTGAACGCCCATATTCCAAATATCTTAGGATATGATTCCGCTGAGAACCTATTATTTCTTGAAGATTTGGGCCTTTGCGAGGATTTGGTCTCCATTTACAGGCAAAGGGCCATACCTGCGAGGGAATTGGACAGGCTGATCTTTATACTCGGGCTTATCCATAGGAAAAACGTGAAAGACGACTTTCCGGATAACCTCGAAATGCGACAGTTGAACCACCAACATATTTTCGTGCTTCCCTTTCTTGACGATAACGGTCTTGACCTTGACGATGTACAACCGGGATTGCAAAAACTTTCAGTCCCCTTTAAAACGGATGTCGCGTTGAAATCGGTGGTCGACCGCATCGGAAAAAAATACCTATCCCCTGGAACAATCCTGCTCCACGGCGACTATTATCCCGGAAGTTGGATGACCGAAGCCGACAATCTCTATGTCATCGACCCTGAATTTGCGTTTCCCGGTTTCGCGGAGTTCGATCTGGGCGTGATGGCGGCACATCTTATTATGGCCACCGGAAAAAAAAGATACTTGTCCCAAATTCACGATCGCTATCAAGGCGAGGCAGACAAAAAGCTGATGAGTCAAGTAGCGGGTATAGAAATCATCCGCCGTTTGATTGGATTGGCGCAGTTACCGCTGGAACGCGACATTGATGAGAAACGTAAGCTATTGAAAAAAGCGCGTAGGCTGATAATGGGATGAAACGTTAGATTTTAGATGCTAAAAATCAACTACTTATACTTAGCTAAAAATATTTTGAGGTATTCTTTTTTTTGGTTTTTTGTCCTTTGGACTTTTGTCGCTTGCAGGGAGAACGTTTCAGACGTAAACATCCCTTCCCCGAAAAAATCGACCTATGCGGGCGACGCTTTAAAAATATCGGAAGAGGCCTATTACGATAAAGTATTGGGAGCACTGGTCGGCTCCGCTATCGGCGACGCTATGGGAGCCTCAACCGAAATGTGGCATCGCAATGACATTCAGCTTAAATACGGCTACATAACCGGTTTTACTCCGGCAGTGCGCGAACAGTCGCCCGAAGGCACGTGGGATCATAATCTTTCTGCTGGCACAACCACCGATGATACCCGCTGGAAATTCGCCATGGTAAAATACCTCTCGAAGTACCAAAAGGATTGGAACCCCGAGCACTTTGCCGATTTTATAGTAGACTATTATGGGGCTCTGACCCGGGGCCTCTCCGATGACCGCGATATCCCTAAAACCGATTTTCTAGATACCCAAATCGAAAAGATAGATTGGATCAAGGAGTGGGCCAGGGTCGCAATGGCCTACCGCGAAAATCCGGAAGGGTATCAAAAGGCTTTGAACCGATTTTATGGTGGCGAGATGTCCTGCGCCGGCCAATTGTACACACCTATGTTCGGGTTGGTAAGTGCAACCCCGGAAGAAGCTTATAACATCGCCTACCAACATTCTATTTTTGACATAGGCTATGCCAAGGATATTTCAGGCCTAGTATCGGCCATGACCCATATGGCGCTGCGTACCCAAAGTATGGATTCTATAATCGACTCGGCCACGTTTATCGACCCCGAGGGCTATCAAGATAGCCGTTTGGTGGGACGTATAGCTTATTCCGTCGCAGATGCCTCGGTCAAAAATGTTTTAACGGTAAAGAATTTGGTTTTGACCGATTCTTTGACCGCAATAGATTCTTTACTCTTCAAAATGCCCCACCGTTTTCCGGGCAATCAAAAGGATTGGATACGTCAAGAAAAGATCTATCAATTTTTGGAAATGGACGAAAAGGCCATTGCCTTCCATTCCGGGGAGATATGGCAGATTTTGGTCACGGCACTTCAATTTGGCGAGGGCGATTTCGAAAAGACGATGCAATTTATCGTAAACTATGGCAGGGACAACGATACCGTGGCCGCAGTTGCGGGAATGATCCTAGGGGCCAAAGACGGGTATTCGAACCTTCCCATAGCCTTACGCACCAAAGCGGTTCGGGTCAACAAAGAAAATATGGGCATTGATTTGGAGGCATTGGCGCGGGAAATGGCCAAGCGGAATGCCGCTAATTTCACCGATTGAACTCTAGCTCGCTCTAGGGTGATTGACTACCAGACCCCTTTTACGGCACCATGACTAAATTCCTTAAACTCCAACGCTGTATCCGACGTGTTCACAATCTCCAAAGCATTGTATTCCGCATTGGGAAATACCTGGGCCGTCATCACGTATTGCCCTTTGTTCAAAAAGATTTCTATGGATGACCTATCCATAAAAATCCGCACTTCGTATTCTCCCTTGGGGAGGTCGGGGACCGGCATTTGTTGGAGGGTATTGCCAAAAGCTTCCTTAAAATCCGTTTTTCCCGAACGGGACCTGTCCAACGTGAATTCATTGCCATCGGACTTCATGGTCAGAACCAATTGTTCGTCCGCCCCATTGCCGAATTTCAACTGAAAATCATTAGAGGAAGTCATAAAACGAACTTCCGACTGCATCAGACTATCGGCCGAAATCGACTGGCCGTCTCCAATCGCAATGTTCATCGCTTTCGTAGACCTTTCCGAAATAAGGCCATCCACTTTTTCTATCGGATAGTTGAACAACCCATACCCCTTTCCCACGCGCTCTAAAGTCAACTTTCTAGGTAGGGTCGTAGCTCCGCGCCAGCTTTCCGTAGGGGTCTCGTTGGCATATTGCCAGTTGCTCATCCATCCCATAAAAATGGTTTCATCCTCAGGCGTATTGCTGAAGGTGACCCCGGCATAATTATCGGTGCCCCAATCGATCCAACGGTCTTCGGTCTGGTCGGTGGTAAAGGTTTTCCCGTCAAAATTACCTATGAAATACTGTGTGCCGCTGCCCCCGTTCGGGGCACCCGGGTTTATACTAATGAGCAACACCCATTTTTCTTCGTCGGTACCCTCGATTTTAAAGGGTATCAAATCAGGACATTCCCAGACCCCACCGTGGGCGCCCTTCTCTTTGCCGAATTCCCCCAACAACTCCCAATCCTTTAAATTCTTGGAGCCATGGAACTGGGCATGATCGCCCGCTACCAAACTCATTATCCATTTTTGGTCGGGCTCGTACCAAAACACCTTGGGATCCCTAAAGTCGGTCGAGTTTTCATCGCCAATTACCGGATTACCTTCGTATTTTGTCCACGAATCCCCATTATCAAGGCTGTATGCGATACCTTGGGTCTCGAAACCGCTATCACCGCTGGCTTTACTTTTAGCATCGTGATAGGTGAAAATCGCCACCAAGGGCGGATTGTCATCCGTACCGAATCCCGATGAATTCTGTTTGTCTAACACTGCACTTCCCGAAAAAATAAATCCGTTTTCATCAGGATAGAGCGCAATCGGCTTATGCTGCCAATGCAATAAGTCTGTACTCGTGGCATGCCCCCAATGCATAGGTCCCCAAATTGTGCTATCGGGATGGTATTGATAGAACAGATGGTACACTCCTTTGTTATAGACCATACCATTGGGATCGTTCATCCACATTGTTTCTGGGGAAAAATGAAACTGTGGCCGATAAGGTTCGGTATAATAGGCCAAGTTGGTTTTCTGGGACATAGATTTTTCGGTATTTTTGTCACTTTTACAGGATGCCAAAAATAGTACAACGAAAAGAAACGGCGTCCAATTATTAGTATTGACCATAGAAATTTTTTTTGTCTCTAAATCTATCCAATTGTGTCCAATATCATGGGTAAGCGTCAAAGCGGATACTCATGAATTTCAAACACATCCCTAAAATAGTATCTTTACCCCGGATTATTTCAAAAACTATGCGATTTCTTATCATTACGGTTCTTTATTTTGCCTGTAGCCCCACAGTTTTTGCACAGAACAAAATGGACAAAACCCTAAAAAGATTTAACAAAGAGAGCGTGCCCTATATTAAAATCGATGCCCTGAACGGTATGAAACATGCGGTATTGTTGGATGCCAGGGAAAAGGAGGAATATGAGGTAAGCCATTTACAAAATGCCATTTGGGTAGGTGCCAAGACCTTTGAACTCGATTCAGTCGTCCCGAAAATTGGGGATAAAAATACCGAAATCATCGTCTACTGTTCCATCGGTGTCCGCTCCGAGAACATTGGCGAAAAATTGATGAATGCCGGCTACACCAACGTGAAAAACCTGTACGGCGGCATCTTTGAATGGAAGAACGAAGGGCATCCCGTCTATGGGCCCGATGGCAACGAGACCGAGAAAGTGCATGCCTTCAGCAAGTATTGGGGCAAGTTGCTGAAAAAAGGGGAGAAGGTGTATGGTGGACAGTAGCAGTAATTTACTTTTCATAAACTCATTACCCCCTAAACTCATAACCTTTTTTCTAAACTTCTAAACTTTCTCATGGGTATCATAAATCAAAAAGAGAACAAACACGATAAAAAGACCATCCATTTTACGTTGGCATCCTCGAAAGACCTTTTACTCATTTTTACGCGCAATCCCGAATTGGGCAAGTGCAAAACGCGATTGGCGGAAACCGTGGGCGACGAAACGGCCTTGGATATTTACAAATTTCTACTGCGCCATACCGTGTCCATAACCGAAAATCTGAACGCGGCCAAACAAGTCTGGTATTCCGAGGAAATTTGGGAAGATGATGTTTGGGACGATGCTTTTTACGATAAAAGACTGCAAAAAGGCGCGGATTTGGGTATACGTATGGCCAATGCTTTTCAAGAGGGATTCGCATCGGGCTTTGAGCGGATTTGTGTCATCGGAAGCGACATGTTCGACCTTAAACAAAATGATTTGGAATATGCGTTCGCCCAACTCAAGGATAATGATTTTGTAATAGGCCCGGCAGAAGATGGCGGGTACTATCTGTTGGGCATGAAAACCTTCAAGTCCGAACTTTTCAGAGACAAAAAGTGGGGTTTTGAAACGGTCTTGGAAGACAGCCTTGACCACCTTAAAGACGAAAAATTAATCATATTGGAAGAACGGAACGATGTCGATGTTTATGAGGATATAAAGGATGATAAGGCTTTCCAGCACTTTTTAAAACACGTTGAAAAATGAGACAAAGACAACTGAACGAATCCACCGCATATCTTCAGGAAAAGGGATTTGACTCGCCCGAAATCGGAATTGTCTTAGGTACAGGCCTTGGGAAACTGGCCGAGGCCATTGAAGATCCGGTAGTAGCGCACTACAATCATATCCCATTTTTCCCGTTAGCCACGGTAGAATTCCATTCCGGAAAATTGATTTGTGGGACTTTGCAGGGCAAAAAAACCGTGGTCATGCAAGGGCGTTTTCACCTATACGAAGGCTATGATTTCTTGGATGTCACCTACCCCATTCGCGTCATGCACCAATTGGGCATCAAAAAGCTATTCATCAGTAATGCGTCCGGAGCCATCAACCTCGATTTCGGCTTGGGAGACCTGATGTTGATTGAAGACCATATCAACCTGCAGGGTGGTTCACCGCTGGCCTTTAACAATGTAGCCGAGTTCGGCACCCGGTTTACCGATATGGCCGAACCTTATGATAGGGATATGCGCGAAAAGCTCCTCAAAATCGCTAAAAGGGAGAACATAATCCTACAAAAAGGCGTTTATGCTTCAGTGGTAGGTCCACAATTGGAGACCAAGGCAGAATACCGTATGCTAAAAATTTTGGGTGCCGACGCCGTAGGTATGAGTACCGTACCCGAAGTCATCGTCGCCAACCATTTGAAACTGCCCGTGGTGGCCGTATCGGTATTGACGGACATTTGCAATCCCGCTAATCTAAAACCTGTGAATATTCAGTCCATTCTTTCCGTTGCGGAGCAGGCCGAACCTAAAATGGTGAAGTTGTTTCGGGCGTTGATCGGGGCGTTGTAGGCGCTAAGCTCGGCACATCCCAGATTTCAATTTTGGAATTTGGAATTTTGCCCTATAAAATCTGAATGGGAGTAAAATCCGATTTACAAGTTGCGATCAAATGGCTCCGTCCGTTCACACAACTGCAAGGGCATCCCCCAAGGATCCCGCAGCATAATAAGGTGGCTGCCATCCTCCTTTTTTATTTCCTCTACGAACGTGGCGCCTTCGGCCATTAGCCTATCCTTGTCCGTTTCGGCGTTTTTAGATACAAAGGCTAGATGAAAGGTGAGAAAATGCTGTACGGTAAAATCAGTGATGAGCTCGTCCGGTCTGTGGTAGAGTTCCAACATCACCCTTCCCGAAGCATCGGCCAAAAAGGTCATAGACGGCGGCTCTTTTTGAGCATTGACCACTTTCAATCCCACAAATTCTGAGTACCAGTCCACCACGGCATCCACATTGGTTACGTTCAGCGCAAAATGTTCGAAAATCATAGTGTCGGTAAATTTTAAAATATCCGAAGTAAAAGTATCGGTTTTTAAACAAGTTCATCAAATGATTCCCTTAAATTTACCGAAAATATTAGGGAGACATGCTACAATTACAAGCCATACGCGAGAACAAAGACCTCTTTATCGACGCATTGAAAAAGCGGAATATCGACGCAGCACCGATGGTAAACGAGGTGATTCAGTTGGATGAAAAACGCCGTACAACACAGACTCAGCTGGACAATATATTGGCGGAAAGCAACAAACTTTCCAAAGATATAGGCGCGCTCTACCAAAACGGGAAATATCAGGAAGCAGAAGCCTTGAAACAAAAAACAGGAAGCCTGAAAGAAGATTCCAAAAAACTGGGCGATGAACTGAAAACCGCCACCGAGACATTACAGGCCCTACTATATCAAATTCCGAACGTACCACACGATACCGTGCCAGCGGGCACTTCCGAAGAAGACAACGAGGAGGTTTACGAAGAGGGCGCTATTCCCGTTTTACAGACCGATGCCCTGCCCCACTGGGAATTGGCAAAAAAATACGACATCATCGACCTTGAATTGGGTGTAAAGATTGCAGGTGCCGGCTTCCCAGTGTATAAAGGCAAGGGTGCCAAATTACAACGTGCGCTGATCAATTATTTTTTGGACAAGAATACAGCGGAGGGCTATACCGAAGTACAGGTACCGCACTTGGTCAACGAAGCCTCAGGCTATGGCACGGGACAGTTGCCGGACAAAGAGGGCCAAATGTACCATCTGACGGAAGATAACCTGTACCTGATCCCCACCGGGGAAGTGCCCGTTACCAACATGTTCCGGGACCAAATTTTGGATGTCGGCGATTTTCCCTTGCAATATACCGCCTACACGCCCTGTTTCAGAAGGGAAGCCGGCAGTTATGGAGCGCACGTACGCGGTCTGAACCGCTTGCACCAGTTCGATAAAGTGGAGATCGTTCGGGTAGAGCACCCCGACCGATCCTATGCCGCTTTAGATGAAATGGTCGAGCAGGTCAAGATTATTCTACGCGAACTCGAACTTCCCTATCGCATCTTGCGCCTTTGTGGTGGCGACCTTGGTTTTACGGCCGCCCTCACCTACGACTTCGAGGTTTTCAGCACGGCACAAGACCGTTGGCTCGAAATCAGTTCCGTATCCAATTTCGAGACCTATCAGGCCAATCGCCTAAAATTGCGTTTTAAGGACGAAAACGGAAAAAGCCAATTGGCACATACCCTAAACGGCAGTGCCTTGGCGTTGCCGCGCGTCTTGGCGGGAATTCTAGAGAACTATCAAACTGGAGACGGTATTCGTATTCCCGAGGTTTTGGTGCCGTATTGTGGGTTTGATATGATTTCGTAAGCGGTAAAATTTAATCCTTAACTTTGTTAGGAGGATGATTTTCATACATATGGATTCAAAAAATCAAGATGTTCGCTGGCACCAGCGATTTGGGAATTATCAAAAGACCTTATTTCAATTAAATAAAGCCGTTTCACTTTTCGAATAAAAGAGGCTTGTCCTATCTCGAAAAAGAAAGCTTGATACAACGTTTCGAGTTTACCCATGAACTGGCATGGATGGAAGGTCATGCAGGATTTTCTTAAGGAAAAGGGTGACGAAAAAAAATAGGGGAGCAAAGATGCCACCCGTTTGGCATTTAACAAAGATCTTATAGAAAATGGTCAAATTTGGATGGATATGATGAAGGACAGAAATCTTAGTAGTCCTGTTTACAAAGAGGAAGTTATGGAAAAAGTCACCTCACGTATTTTAAATTCGTACGCTGCTGAATTCACCAAATTCGATACAACTATGAAAAAACTTAAATAGAAATGAAATTTGGATTGAAACAAAACCTTATCGACAAAATAAGTTCTGTTTTCGAGCAATACGGGAGCGTAAAAGAGGTTATCGTCTATGGATCTCGTGCCATGGGAAATTATCGCAACGGCTCGGATATCGACCTTACCATCAAAGGCAATCTGACCCAAAGAAATTTTTATGATATATTTCATGGCTTAGATGATCTCGACCTCCCTTATATGATTGACATATCTCAATTTGAATCAATCAACAACACCGATTTAACAGATCATATCAACCAGCGAGGTAAAACTTTCTACGAACGCAGTAAAGTGCCCCATTAAAATCCGCACATGCAAAAAACCATCCTTTTTTTTCTTTTGCTGCTCTCATTTGTAGGTGTTGCCCAAGAAGACTTCTTGGCCCAGCAATACTTCAACGACGGCGATTATGAAAAAGCTGTGGTCTTTTATGAAAAACTCGTAGAGAAAAATCCAAGGAGAACGGACTACGCCGAAGGCCTTATCGCCACTTACCAGCAGCTGGAACGCTATTCCGATGCGGAAAAATTCCTTTTGGAAAAAATCGACGAGAGCAACGCCTACCCTACCCTGCTCATCGAACTGGGTTACAACTTCACTTTACAGGATATGGCCAAGAAGGCAGACGCATACTATGAACAGGCCATCGCACAAATCGGCGAGAATCCCAACTTCGGGTACGGTGTAGGATTTCGGTTCCAAAAGTACGTTTTATTGGATTGGGCATTGAAGGCTTACACCAAAGCCATGGAACTCAATCCGCAACTGGATTATAACTATCAAATGGCGCGCATCTATGGCGAACAGGGCGATATCGAAAAAATGTATGTTTCGTACCTGAAACTCGTCAGCGAGGGCAAGACTTCAAGGTCAAATGTGCTGCGACAGATCGACGACTTCGTAACGGCCGATCCCGAGAACGAGAACAACGTACTTTTCAAGCAAGTAGTATTGAAAAACGCACAGCAAAGTC
>JAGXIC010000105.1 GCA_024635875.1 Pricia sp. | reverse complement strand
TTCGCGGGATAGGATATTTAAACTATAAAACGGGGGTAAAAACTTTGGCAAAACCTTCCTTTAATCTATCCGGCCACGGCCTTTTTTGATGTTCTTGATACGTAAGTCGGTGGCTACCCCGACTATCCCGCAAAAAATCTTCCTTTAGTGCCATAACAACTTTTGGGTCGTAAATAATGGTGTTCGTTTCATAGTTCTGTTCAAAGCTGCGGACATCGATATTGGCGGTACCTACCGAGGCGACGGCATCATCGCCCAGCATGATCTTACTGTGCAGAAATCCATCAGGGAAAAGATAGATCTTGACCCCGGCCCTGAGCAAGGGCTCAAAATAGGAACGTACGCTCCAATTGACCAACCGGCTATCGTTCTTTTCAGAGATCAACAGACGAACATCGACCCCGTCCACCAGCATTTCAATGATAAAAAGGGATGCACTGCCCACAGATGCCAAGGATTCCATGGTGGTAACGATTTCCCCGGGTTCCTTAAAAAGGGCATAAACCTTTCCATTGATTTTGCTGGTTACGGTAAAATCTTCCGTTGCGATTTGGGAGGTCTTTACATTGTTGGAGGCATGTTGCACCTGAGTACGCAATTCGTTCTGGGTTCGGTCATATTGGCTTTTCAGCAAGTTCAGATTATTACGGGAAAGTTCGTAGGCCAGTTTACGGTTGTCGAATTCCACTTTTGAGCCGATCTTTTGTTCCCATAATCTTTTTTGTAGAAAATAATTGACGGAATCGTTCTGAAATGTCAAGTTCGCCGCCTGTATCTCATCTTCCAATACCTTTAAAACTGCCGAGCTACCGCTATAATTTTCTCGTGCCAATTGAAAGGCCAGCTTTGCATTTTCGGTGTTAAGCCTTGGAGTGCTATTGGTGATTTGCAGAAGGGGAGTGCCCTTTTGAACCGTGTCGCCTTCCTCTACGAAATTATTGTCCAAAATTCCCGCAACGGCGGCATAGACTTGGTACAGACTATCAGGTTGAACGGTTAACGAAGAATAGACCGATTCGGTCAAGGCGGTTTTCCGGGGAAGGATCTTTTCCTGTTTACTCCCGCAGGAAAGCAATAAGGGACAGGTAGGTGTTAGTATAATTTTTTTCAATGGACTTTATCTTAATTGGGAAACACTATTTAAAACCACGTAGCGTTTTCGAATGCTATCCTTAAAAATTCTTGATTATATGTTCGGGCGACAATGACATTTATCATATGAATTCTTGTAGTCCGATCTTACCTTTATTTTTCATAAAACCAAAACCTGATGTTATGACCACTGAAATTCAATACGTACAGATACCCAGAAGCGAAAGCATGGATGCTATAGTGAACGAAAAATTAGACAAACTCGCGCGAAAATACGATTGGCTGATTCGGGCACAGGTACA
The DNA here is from genome assembly GCA_024635875.1 of Pricia sp. GTDB lineage: Bacteria > Bacteroidota > Bacteroidia > Flavobacteriales > Flavobacteriaceae > Pricia. The sequence goes on along the minus strand of JAGXIC010000105.1, from coordinate 11,430 downwards.
TTTTAAGCTGGAGAACGACCCAGCCGGAAATGGTAAGATCTGTGAGATCGAACTCAGTGCGCCGGGGCCTCGGTTGTTTGCCAAGTCCAGTTCAGATGATTTTGAGAAATCGTTGGCCGAAACGGTAAAAGAATTGGAAAGGCAGTTGCGTAAAAAGAAAACGATGATGCAGAAACGTTGAAAGAAGTGTGCCGTTGCAGTTGGCAGTAAAAAGTTCGGAAATATGAATTCGTGAGCATTCGTGCAATCTGTCCGTCCGCCAGACGGCTTCGTATTTGACTCCTATGTAAAACTTTTCAGGATAGCCCGCATGAGTTATTGCACAAAGCTAACTGATAGGTATTCGCCTAAGCTGATCATAATCATTTCCGGTGGTGCCAAACTGTTTTACTTTTGATAAAGACTAAAAATGAAAACCCTGTTCATTGTTTTGTTCGTTACGATTTTATCGTTTCCCGTCCCAAGGGTACAAGATCTATATTCCTTGGAGGCATGCTTTGATTCGTACGCCCAAGGCACTTACTGTTTTGTAGATATGGAGGGTACGACCTACCAGTTTCAGGATATGGATCCAATTGCCATGGAAAAATACGACTTGACCGATGGCAACTATCAAGGCAGAATGTTTACTGTGGTATATCGGGTCGAAATCTCGGTCTATGGAGATGAAGAGGAGGAAGAGGAACAAGAAGGCCAAGAGGAAGAGGATTTCGAAGAAGAGGAAGAGGATGAGAATGAGGATGAAGGGAAACAAGACGAGTATCGAGAAAAGATTATCGTAGATCTTGAAATCGTCGGATAACCTATCTTGAAATTGTCGGATAACCCATATGTAAATCGGTGTACCGAACACTCACAAGCATAAAAGCCAAGTTGGATAAAAAATCTTAAATGTATCATGAATAAAATACTGGTCCCCGTGGATTTTTCGGAACACTCCGAATACGCTCTTGAAGTAGCCGCTACCTTGGCGAGAAAACAGAAAGCTGAAATTGTAGTCTTCCATATGATGGGCCTATCAGAAGCAGTATTGACCAAAGACGACTCCCAAGAATTTATGGAGTTGCAATATTACATGAAAATGGCCAAAAAAAGCTTTGATATGTTCTTCAACAGGCCTTGGCTCAAAGACATCAAGCTGACCCAAATGGTACTCAACTATAAGGTTTTCAGTGAAATCAACAATGTCGCCAAGGAACAGGATATCGATTTGATCGTCATGGGATCCCACGGTACGGGCGGACTGAGCGAAATCTTCGTGGGCTCGAATACCGAGAAAGTAGTACGTACGTCGGAAGTACCCGTTCTGGTCATCAAAAAACGGATCCCGGGTTTTAAAATTCAAAAAGTAGTCTTCGGATTTGATTTTCAGATAGAAAACGTACCGGCCTACCTTAAAGCGTTACAATTATTTCGGAGCCTAAAGGCCGATGTCCATTTGGTGCACGTAAACCTACCTGGCATCAACTTTATGAGCACCACCGAAATTCAAGCAGAAATCAACAAGTTTCTCAGGGTCGCCCATCATGGCGACTTGCCCAATACCGTTCAGGTAAAGCAAATATCCGATTATTTGGTGGAAAGGGGAATGTACGGTTACGCCAAGGAAATCGATGCCGACCTTATCGCCATACCCACCCATGGCCGAAGTGGACTGGCCCATTTCTTTTTAGGGAGCATTGGTGAGGACTTGGTCAATCATACCAACCTGCCCGTCATGACCTTTAGAATTTAACTTGAAATTGCAAAGGAAGATGCTTTAAATTAAATAGAATTTATTTAACGATTGTTGTCCAAAAGAAACTTTGTTTTACCGGACTTTTCAAGATATAAGTATTTATGTGTTTTTATAAACCCCTAACTCCTATCTATTTACTGATGACAGAACGCTATTTTAAAATACTTTTTGCATTATTATTAGTCAGTTCATTTGTAACCGCACAAGTAATAGTCGATGCCGAACTACGGCCTAGATTTGAATACCGACATGGGTTTTAGAACCTCTTTCCCGACAATGTGGACGCCGCCGCTTTCATATCTCAACGGACGCGCCTGAACGCTGGGTATGCTGACGAAAAATTGGATTTTTACCTAAGCCTTCAAGATATCAGGGTTTGGGGCGATGTGCCACAGTTAAACGTTGCGGACCGAAACGGACTTGGCATCCATCAAGTCTGGGGCGAGTTGCGGTTTACCCCAAAAATAGCTTTAAAACTCGGCCGACAGGTAGTCGATTACTACGACCAGCGGATTTTAGGGGGAGTGGACTGGGCCCAGCAGGCCCGCAGTCACGATGTGGCCCTGTTAAAGTTTGAAACGGATAGATCGGCCATTCATTTCGGTGCCGGTTTCAATCAGGATGGGGAGTCGCTAACGGAAACGACCCTGACGACCACCACCTATAAAGCGCTGCAATATATTTGGCTTCATCGCGATTGGGAAAGTTTGGGCGCCAGTTTACTGTTTTTGAACAACGGGCTGCAGTATATCGACGAAGCAAATGAAGCTAACAACGAGACCCGGTACAGCCAAACCCTGGGAACCCATTTAAAATATTGCAAGGGAAACTTTGGCGTGACAAGTAATATTTACTATCAATTTGGAAAGGATGTCAACGACAACACCCTTAGAGCCTACCTCTTGGGCCTCGAGGCTAGCTATGGCCTACGGCCGAATTGGGCGTTGCAGGTCGGCGGCGAACTACAGAGCGGGAACGACAACGGGGCACCGGCCAATGGTGACAACAAGGCTTTTGGCCCGTTATACGGCACCAACCACAAATTCAACGGGCTGATGGATTATTTTTATGTCGGCAATCACGCGAACAATGTGGGTTTGTTAGACCTATATATGGGAACAACCATTAAAACAGGAAAGAAGACGGGACTGAATATCCGCTTGCACCATTTGAACGCCGCGGCGGACCTGATTGGCACATCCTCTAAAAATTTAGGGACCGAAGCGGACCTGGTCTTTAATTATAACTTTACCCAGACCATTACTATCAAGGCCGGATACTCCCAATTGTTCGCCTCCGAGGGAATGGAAATACTAAAAAACAACTTTGACGATAATCAAAATTATTGGGGCTGGGCCATGGTGACGATCAAGCCTACCTTATTTAAGAATCAATTTAAATAAAACAGATATGCCCATAAAAAGTTATTTGGCCTATCCGCATAAGGGAAAAAAAAAGTATCTTCAACAAGCTTTTTTAGCCTTGGAAGGATGTGAGGTCTTGCCCGCCGATAATGAAGATCTGCTCATTCTGGTTACCGAGACCGATTCCCGCGAAGCGGAGGATTGTTTAAAGAAAAAGTTGGAAGCCATACCCAGTCTGAAACTATTGGCCATGGTTTCGGGCTTCGACACGCCTAAACCTTAAAACGCTATGTACCCATCGCTGCACACCGATAGAAGAAGTTTTCTCAAAAAAATGGCCATGCTGTCCGCTATGACGGCAGCGGCAGGTATGTTTCCCGGTATTTTGTTCGCCGAGGAGCAGGAAAGGGGAATACCCGCCGATACCGATCTGGACTGGAAAAAAGCGCCCTGTCGGTTTTGCGGGGTCGGCTGCGGCGTACTGATCGGCACGGAGAACGGAAAAGCCATTGCGGTCAAGGGAGACCCCAAATCTACCGTAAACAAGGGATTGTGCTGTGTAAAGGGCTACCATTCCATCATGGCCCTGTACGGTAAGGATAGGTTGACGAAACCTTTGGTCAAAAAGAACGGAAGCTATGTCGAAACATCGATGAAGGAGGCTTTGGACCTGGTCGCTTCCAAAATGCAGGAAACTATCAAGGAGCATGGCAAGGATGCCGTCTCCATTTACGGTTCCGGGCAATGGACCATTCCCGATGGCTACGTGGCCTCCAAACTGTTCAAGGGCTGTATCGGCACCAATAATGTCGAGGCCAACGCCCGCCTATGCATGTCAACGGCAGTTACGGGATTCATGACCTCGTTCGGAATCGACGAGCCCATGGGCTGCTATGAAGATATCGACCATGCGGACACCTTTGTGCTGTGGGGCAACAATATGGCCGAAATGCATCCGGTACTGTTCTCGCGGTTGTTGGACCAGCGTTTAAGGCGTGGCGTCAAGATTAAAGACTTTGCTACGCGCACCACTAGAACAAGTATGGCCGCGGATAAGTCCATCCTATTTATTCCACAGACCGATCTGGCCGTCGCCAATGCCATTTGTTATGAAATCATCAACAATGGCTGGGTGAACACGGAATTCGTTCAAGAACATTGCAATTTCAACAAGGGACTTACCGAAATGGGCTATGGCCTGGAGGACAATTACCAGTTCACCGATAAACCGGAAGCGATATCCTTTGAGGACTACAAAACCTTCCTAGAAGATTATGCGCCGGAAAAAGTGGCCCGACTATCGGGGGTGTCCGTAAAGGATATCAAATACCTGGCCGCACATTTTGGCGATCCGAACAAAAAAGTGATGTCGCTTTGGTGCATGGGTCCCAACCAGCATTCAAGGGGCACGTGGATGAACAACCTCATTTATAATATCCATCTATTGACCGGCAAAATTTCCAATCCAGGCAACAGTCCCTTTTCGTTGACCGGCCAACCCAGCGCCTGTGGTACGGTACGGGAAGTGGGTACGCTTACCCATAAACTGCCGCATGGGGTGGTAACGAACAAAAAAGACCGGGAATTTGCGGCGAAAATCTGGAACGTTCCCGTAGAAAATATTGATCCGAAACCTACCTACCATACCGTAGAGATGTTCCGGGCATTGGATCGGGGCGATATCCGTTTTATGTGGATACAGGTGACCAACCCCATGGTCACCATGCCCAAGTTGAAGCTGTATCGGGACGGCGCAAACAAGGAAGGCCGTTTTATCGTGGTGTCCGATATCTATCCGACCCCCACCACCGACGTTGCCGACGTGATCTTGCCATCGGCCATGTGGATCGAACGTGAAGGCATGTACGGCAACTCCGAACGGCGTACGCAATATTTTGAACAGATGGTGCAACCGCCCGGGGAGGCCATGAGCGATACGGTGCAGTTGCTGGAGGTAGCCAAGCGTATGGGTTTTGAAAAGCAGTTCTATTATAAGGACGAGACCCATATCGAGGAAATCTATAACGAATACAGAAAGCATCACGAGGGCAAAAAACACAATATGGCACCTTTGGAGGTCTTAAAATCACAACCGGGCGCGATGTGGCCCTATGTGGACGGCAAATCGACCCAATGGCGGTTCAACGCCAAATACGATCCGGCCTGTTCTAATGGCAAGGACTTCCATTTTTATGGTAAAGAGGATGGAAGGGCCGTCATTTGGCAACGACCTTACGAACCGGCGGCGGAAGAGCCTGACGCGGAATATCCGTATTGGTTATGTACGGGCCGAGTCGTCGAGCATTGGCATACCGGATCGATGACGCGCCGAATTCCCGTATTGCACCAAGCCATGCCACATTCGTACGTGGAGCTGAACCCCGGTGATGCCAAACGCCTGCAGATACTAACGGGTGACAAGGTAAAACTGACGACGCGGCGGGGTGAGATAACCCTCCCAGCTTCCATCAACGAACGCGGCGTTCCAGCGCCCATGCAGGTGTTCGTTCCCTTTTTCGACGAGAACATGTTGATTAACGAAATTACGTTGGATTCGTTCTGTCCGATATCCAAGGAACCCGACTATAAAAAATGTGCGGTTAATGTAGAAAAGGCCTAGGTCCATGAAAAGAGCAGTGATTTTATCCTTATTGGCCCTGCTGTTCATCGGCTTTCTGATCAACTGGATCTTCAGTTGGGAAGAGGGTATGGAGGAAGCGTACATCCCCATAACGGAAGATAGGGAACCGCCCATAATCCCCTCTGAAAAAGCGGTCTTCGAACGGTCGGAACTGGTCTTGGAATATCAGAACATGCCCGTGGACGAAAATCACCAAAGGACTTTGGACACCTATTATAACAATCGGGCATATCCGGGAGCACCGCCCAGTATTCCGCATCCCGTTAAATATAAACGTACCATGGGTGGCAATGTTTGCCTGCAATGCCATCAAAACGGCGGCTTCGTCGAAAAGTTCAATGCCTATGCCCCCGTAACCCCGCATCCCGATATGGTGAACTGTAAGCAATGCCATGTCGAGCAGCAGACCCAGACCCAATTCGTGGAAACCGATTTTTATAAAAAGTCCGCACCGGCAGTCGGGGTAAACGATGCGTTGCCGGGTAGCCCGCCCGTCATTCCGCACCAACTTCAGATGCGCGAAAACTGTCTTTCATGCCATGCGGGGCCAAGTGCGGTAAAGGAGCTACGTACCGATCATCCCCAGCGGATAAACTGTAGACAATGCCATGTGCCCCAAAAGCGCCAATATGAAAATGTAGAACGCTTTGTACGCGCAAATACGATACTCGATGATTGAACTAAGAATACTATTGGGTTTTGCCATCTTTCTTTGCCTGTGCTCTTGTAAGCATACGGAAGGTGAATACCATAGTCTGAACGACAAAATAGAGGAAGAAGGAAAAAAATATCACGGTACCGATATTTCTTCCGAGACCTATATCGGGGATATCGAGACCTTAGAAATTACCGAGGGAGGCCATACCTTTTTGATCCCGGAGCGCAAAGGCCAGCTAAAATCGTACGCCTGTACCGAATGCCACTCCAAACCTCTGTCCGAGATGCAGAACAATGCGAACGCACAGCGGGCCCATTGGGACATCAAGGTGGTACACGCCGACGAAAATGCGATGAACTGTGCCACCTGTCATAACGGGAACGCTATGGACCATCTCAAAAGTTTGACCGGAAATGCCGTAGACTTTAACCGGAGCTATAAACTGTGCAGTCAATGCCATACCACGCAATTCGAGGACTGGAAAGGCGGTGCCCACGGAAAGAATATCGGCGGCTGGTCCGAACCTCGGGCGGCCATGACCTGTGTAAACTGTCATAATCCACACCAACCGCAGATCGAATCGAAATGGCCGGTACAGTTCAATACCCAAAAAGTGAAGGAAAGGGAATAGACGATATTTCCGTAAACCTATAGATACGAAACGAATTATGAGCGAAAAAAAGAAATGGTTCACCCTAGATCTGGGCTTTAACAAAAAAGTACCGACCGCCAGTAGTTGTGGCTGTGGAAAAACCTCGGGGGGCTGCGGGTCCCATGAGGCCCCCTCGCCCTCAAAAAATGAACATGCTATGACCGCCGAAGAATTCGACAAGGCCGTTGAAGGCACAATGGTCGACGAAACCCGAAAAGACGGCTTTCAACAGGTATTCGATGTAAAGATGGATCGCCGGACGGCGTTCCGGAAGCTTACCGCCAGTTTGTTGGTCGGTGCCGGTGCCGTACAGACATCGTGCAGTGTCATCGCCGGGGAGGAATCCAAGGAAAAGGCGCAGATCGATTGGGAGGAACAGTTCAAGGGAAACTACAAATTGATGACACAGGAGGAACGCGATGCCACCGTAGACCGTTTGGTGCGTTCCTATCAACTGCGAAAAAAGGAAAATATTAAAATGTCGGCCACCGATGCCTCGAAAGACGTGCTTTTTGGATACGCCTTTAATATCTCCAAATGTCAGGGCTATATGGATTGCGTGAGCGCCTGTGTCGAGGAAAACAACCAGGACCGGAATTCACAGATGCAGTACATCCGCATTCACGAAATGAAGGACGGGGAAGGTTTCAAGTTCAATGAGGCCGATGACAACTACTATCATGAGGTACCCGCGGAGGGGCATTTTTATATGGGCACCCAATGTTTTCATTGTGACGATCCGCCCTGTGTAGATGTCTGTCCCGTACAGGCCACTTGGCGCGAAGAAGACGGACTGGTGGTCATCGATTATGACTGGTGTATCGGTTGTCGCTATTGCATGGCGGCCTGCCCCTACGACGGTAGACGTTTCAACTGGAGCAAACCGGAAGTACCGGAAGAGGAGGTCAATAAAAATCAGCACTATCTTGGCAACCGCATGCGGAAGAAAGGAGTGATGGAAAAATGTACGTTTTGCATACAGCGTTCCAGGGCCGGAAAGGATCCGGCATGCGTCGAGGCCTGTCCTACAGGTGCCCGTATTTTCGGTAATCTATTGGATCCCGATAGTACTATCCGATGGGTACTTGCGAACAAAAAGGTATTCCGTTTAAAGGAAGATCTCGGTACCGAACCGAAGTTTTGGTATTTTATGGATTGATACGGAGTACGTTTCCTGAAAAATCAATAGGAATGAATACACTAAAAGCATTTGGAAGCATGGTCAAGGATAGCCTCGGGTACATCACCCATGGCTCGAAAACCTATCATATCTGGATGATTTTCCTGACCGCGATCATGCTCATCGGCATGTATTGCTATTCCATTCAACTCGAGGAAGGCCTAAGTGCCACGGGAATGACCGATAGGGTAAGTTGGGGACTTTACATTTCCAACTTCACTTTTTTGGTCGGTGTCGCCGCGGCGGCCGTAATGCTGGTCATGCCTACCTACGTGCTGAACGATATCGATTTTAAACATGCCGTGCTGATAGGAGAGGGACTTGCCGTAGCCGCATTGCTAATGTGCCTTGCCTTTGTGGTCGCCGATATGGGCGGGCCATCGGTATTATGGCATATGATACCGGGAATCGGCGTGTTCAATTTTCCCAATTCCATGCTGGCTTGGGACGTCATCGTTCTCAATGGCTACCTTTTTATCAATATCACTATTCCACTATATATTCTTTTTCGCCATTACCAGGGCAAGGAAGCCAAACGGAGCGTATATATACCCGGTTCGATCTTATCGGTACTTTGGGCCGTGGGCATCCATTTGGTGACCGCCTTTTTATATGAGGGATTACAGGCCCGTCCGTTTTGGAACAACGCCCTGTTGGGCCCCCGGTTTTTGGCATCCGCCTTTGCGGCCGGCCCCGCGCTGATCATATTGGTATTGGCCGTAATCCGTAAGTTTACCGAGTTCAACATCGAACAAAAGACCATCAATAAAATCGCCATGATCGTGGTGGTCGCCGCACAGATAAACCTGATCATGTTGGTTTCCGAACTGTTCAAGGAATTTTATGCCCCGACCCATCATAGCGAAAGCGCCTATTATTTATTCTTCGGACTGGAAGGCAAAACGGCATTGCTTCCGTGGATATGGACCGCCATTCCCTTAAACGTGTTGGCAACGGTATTGCTGACCTTCCATAAGCTGCGCAGAAATCCGAAAGTCCTTTATTTTTGTTGTTTTATCCTGTTCGTGGCCATTTGGATAGAAAAAGGTTTTGGCCTTATCGTACCCGGTTTTATCCCCGGCCCTTACGGAACGATTGCCGAATACAGGCCCACAGGTGTCGAAATTGGGGTAACTTTGGGTATTTGGGCCATGGGCGCGTTCATTTTTACCATGTTGGCCAAGACGTCGATTGGCATCGAGTTGGGGAAACTCAGATATAGGAAGAAAGAAAAATTAGCCTCTAAGGCCGCTTAAATGAACTGCCTCGATGCAAGCATAGGAGGTATCCCCCGAAATTTCGGGGCCAAAAAAAAATTCCAAATTCCAAAAAATGGAAAAAACGATGGAAGCATACGGGGAATTAAACCCTAAGAGATTAAATCAGAGCCCATGAAAATAAGAATCAAGGGAAACTCCGTTCGCTTTCGATTGACGAAAACAGAGGTTAACGCCCTATGTGAAAAAGGAATCGCCAGGGAAAAAACGGCCTTCAACGAATCCCATTTCGTATACGCCGTCAAGACCTCCGGCCGGCATGAAAATTTACACGCCGCGTTTTTAAATCAAGGGATAGTCCTTTTTCTTCCCGAAACCGTTCTCGGCAATTGGTCGGCCAATGATGAAGTAGGTTTTTACCATACCCAAACCTTGGACGACGGCCAAAAATTGAACCTAACCCTCGAAAAGGATTTTGTCTGTTTGGACGAAAGATCGGAAGATCAATCCGATAATTATCCCAATCCAAGACTTAAAGAAGGTGTCACGTAATCCGTTTATGATACTTACTTGATTATTTATACTTTAGAGAATGTATTTTTTGGTCAAAAATTCGGGTACGATCAAATTTATTCAGATGTAGCAAGGGAAATCCGAGAAAAATTTTAATGGTCCAAATCATTTCGACCACGCTCCGGAAAAAACGAAAAACAAAATTTTACTTATCAGCACATCCTCTTTTATTGACCTATCGGTTAGACCGAAGAAAAATAGTCCATTATTTTTTCGGGGATTTCACGAACATATTGAACAACAGTCCACCCATAATACCACCATATAAGGTACTGTTCAAGGGTTTTGAGGTTATTGCGCAAGTACCGCTCAAACAGCCGATTTCGACGTAATAGATATAGCCTGCAACCGCACCGACGACCACACCCACAAGCGTTAATATTATTGCCTTTTTTGTCATTTCTTTTTCTTTTCCCCTGCCGACATCATGGCGATTACGGTTGCTATAAGAACAACACATATTACTGCAAAAATTGCAATCATTAGGGTACCGTTTCCCCAAGAAACCAACGGTAAAATTAATTTTGAACTCATTTTTTATGATTTAAAAGTTAATAATAGGGATATATTTTTTTCATAATGTGGTGTTTTAATTGGTTATTAGAATGCTCTAAATATAAATTTGGTTGAAAAATCAATCCAAAATAAAATCCGCAGCCATTTGGGCATGTAAATCCGTGGTCGATAGTACGGGGATTTCAACGTCTTCTTGATTAATTAACAAGGGCAGTTCGGTACAACCTAATATTATTCCCTCGGCACCGCGTTCCTTCAACATTTTAATCTGGTTAAGGAAAAAGTTTTTGGCCTTCTCTGTAAACTGACCTTGGGTCAGTTCCTTTGAGACATAATCATGTGCCTGCCCGATATAATGGGCGTCTGGTATGATAGCCTCAATACCGTAATTCTTCCTTAAAACACTTGGAATGAAATTGCCTGTCATTGTTGGCCGGTTTCCTAGAAGTCCTAATTTTTTGAGACCTAATCTTGTTGCTTCTTTTCCCGTGGCATCGGCTATATGTAATATGGGGATATCGATTTTCGGCTGCACAAAATCATAGACCATGTGGGGCGTATTGGCACAGATAACAATGGCCTTGGCACCGGCATTTTGCAGTTTTTGGGCGACATCCAGATAGGTGGCTTTGATTTTTTCCACATTTTGTTCCCGCATCACTTCAATATTGATGCTGTGGATAATCATGGGCGGATTGCCCTGCGTCCCGATTTTTTCGCCGATCAATTCGTTAATCAAGCGGTAATAAACTATCGTTGAATGCCAAGAGGTGCCGCCGATAAGGCCAAGTGTTTTCATAGCTATTCTAGTTTTCCTCATCAAAATTAATGGCCCAAAGCCCTCGTACTTCGTTCTCATCGTAACCTATGGCCTTATCTTTAGGGTATAGA
>JAGXIC010000104.1 GCA_024635875.1 Pricia sp. | reverse complement strand
TGACGTAAAAACATCCGCCAAGTAAAAGAATCAATACGATGACATTCGCTCTGCCGGCAATTCCCTTGGGAATTACCAAAAGTAGGTCGAAGGCCGAGAGGTGTTCAGCACTAATTTGCCCATAGGAATCGTTTATGACCTCAGTTATCCCAGATTCAGGATCCGTGACTCTTTGATATGCTCCCTGCGGAATCAAATAGGTAAGAATCCAAGACAGTATAATCACCGAGATAATGATAACAAAAGCATTGGGAAACTTTTTCATTGGGGATTAATAAATGATATTATCCAATATCCGGCTGAGGTTACGCTCCCTGATATGGAATTTCCCGTCCGCGGAAAAAACTTCCCTAATTTCCTTTTTAAGCTCGGCAAGCTCCATCTGTGAATATTCTAGTTTTGAAATCGTATTCTGGATTTTTGTGATGCTTTTGTCTTCGTCATCGCGGCTAATTTCGTTGTAAAGACGATCAAAGTTTTCCGGTGTGGTTCTGGATCGGATAAGATTCAGCTCCTCTGGGTCTTCTTTGGAATCGGCTTTCGCACAAAGCAATAGGATATACACTTTTAATTCGGCTTTTGACCAATTTGTTCCGTCGTTTTTCATTATTTTGGATTGTATTTAAAAGGTTATTAAAAGTACGGCATAATAGGCTCCGATGGTTACTAAAAGCATAAAGCCAAAAATCGAATGGATCGGTTTATGTTCCGGAATTTGTAGTCGGCAATTTTTGAGTGATAAAAATCCGTTGGCCCAATTGGAGAAACAATTCATCTTCGTTGGGACTGATGTCTATGTGTCTAATTTGGCGCATTGTTCATTAGTTGAAGAGCCTGCATGACCACCTTCTGCATCTTCATAATAATAAACAGGATAGGCCATATCAATCATTTCTGCAGCGATTTTACGTGCATGACCAAGGCAATGGCCCCATGATCAACATATACTTGCCCGCATTTTTTCCATTTAGAATACTCTTTTTATTGGTTCTATTATTTACTTGGTTAATATTCTTGTTTTACTGCGGTGGCGGTACGTGCTATTTCCTTATGGCATAAAGCGAATGCGTTAACTTGGCAATCCTTCAACAATACTAATAGCGGGTGTTATAGGGATAATACGGTTCAACCTTAGACCGGCCTTTGAAAATAGGGTTTCAAACTGGTCTTTTGTCCGTTCTTTACCACCTATCATTAGCATGGTAAGATCCAACCATTTAAATGGGTGCGGGTCGTTCCCTTTTGGAATTACCGCCTCTACTACCAATATCTTGCCATTAGGTTTCAGTGCCTTTCTACAATTGCTTAGAATTTTTACGGCATCTTCATCGCTCCAATCATGCACAATATGCCTCAAAATATAACTGTCGCCCTGGGGTACCGATGCAAAAAAATCGCCCCCCTGCAATTGGCAGCGGTTGCTTAAGCCCTTATCGGCGATATTTGATTTTGCTCTTTCAATTACTTCCTCCATATCGAACAATATCCCTTTTACATTTGGATTTTGCTCAAGTACCGAGGAAAGTACATCTCCATTTCCCCCTCCTACATCGACCACGGTATCAAAGACCGAAAAATCATAGTGATCGATCATGGGTTGGGTTTCACCGCCATGGAAATTGGTCATGGCACGATCAAAAGTTTTTCCTTCTTCCGGATTATTGCTCAAATATTCGAAGGGCCCCATGCCAATGGCTTTCTCAAAACCGGGCTTCCCCGTTTGAACCGTGAAGGCAAACTCATTGTACGCCCTGTAAAAAAGTCCTCCCGCGGCTATGGCCATGGCCTTCATGCTGTCTTGATGATTTTCTTGAAGGCATTCTGCCATCGGCGTAAGTGAGAATCGACCATCTTCATTTTCAATGAAAATGCCATTACTGGCCAGGGCACGTAGGACCCTATAAACCGCCTCTGTATCGCAAATAGTCTTTATTGACAATTCAGAGGCACTCATGGGCCCATTCGAAGCAATCAAATCTGCAATGTTAAGTTTAGCGGCAACATGTATTGCCTTTGCCGTGACGAACCCAAAAATCATTTGTGTAATGACTAAATTGGGTGGTAGATTGTTTTCCATAGTATTAATATTTTAGAAGTTCAATTATTTGATTGCAATTGCTGCACTTGATGGGCCTGTTAGCGGTAAAGTGGAAATTTGTCCAAAACCGACTTCTTTGGCCAATTCGCTAAAATCGGCAGCGGTGAAATCGTAACCTTCCGATGTTTCGATAAGCATGTTTAAGGACATGAGCAGTCCGAAGGCGTTTTCACTTCGATTGTCATCGATTATATTTTCAATGATAACCAGTGACCCACCTTTGGGCAATGCGTCATACGCCTTTTTGATCAGCATCTTTTTATCCTTTTTTCCCCAATCGTGCAATATGTTACCCATGGTTATCACATCGGCCTTTGGAAAATCATCGGTAAAGAAGTCCCCTGATTTTACGGTCACCTTTTCGGCCAGATTCATATTCCGAAGGTTCTCCTTCGCAATCGGCTCAACAGGAGGCAAATCGAAGCTGGTACATTGCATATGTGGGTTGTTAAGGGTCACTTGTGCCGCAAGAAAACCCCCGGCGCCACCAATGTCGCACAAGGTTTTGTAGTCAGAAAAATCAAATTGTTTGGCAAATGCTATGAAATTCCCCATTTGTACGCCTGCCATGGCCCATACAAATTCCCTTAGTTTTTTGGGATCAGCGTATACTTCTTCAAAAATGGGTTTGCCAGCACTCTTCGTTTCGTTTTGTGGTTCCCCTGTTTTAAGGCCTTCTTCCAAGTCGTTCCAAAAAGGATATAATCGGTTGTTGGCCATTTCAAGAATACCTCCTACATAGGTTGGTTTGTTCTTGTCCAAAAACAGGTCGCTGTCCTCATCATTGCTATACAAGGCAGTTTCCTTGATTCCGGTCCTTTTTAGAAAGCCCAAGGCGACCAAAGCATCCAAAAAATCATAGAGACTTCGGGAGTGCAATCCAAGTCTAGATTGAATTTCCTTGCCGGATAGTTCTCTTTTGGCGAGGATTGTAAATAGCTCCATATTAACTGCCGTGAGTAAGGTCTTGGCGGCAAAAAATCCCGTACCGACCTGCATGATTTTTGAAGGGTCTACTTGTGTTTGAAGTGTTTTTGTTTCCATTATTGGTTTGATTTAAAGAAGTGAATTCATTTCCTTCATGTTTCCATTATTCATGTGATCATGATTTTTGTTTAACGGCAGAACGAGTCGTTGTCTGCGTTCGTATTTATGTTTCCTTTAGAAATATGGCGGTGGGACTAACATACGTTCCATAAGCTTCTGCCATTGTCAATTGTACCACTCCTGTGGCCAATATTTCGAACTGGAGGGAGGAATAACTGCCAGGAGGCATTCCCGGATATTCAAATTTATTATGGCCTACATATTCGTACATTTCCCCGAACACGTCGTTTTTGAGCCATAGTTGATTGTCCTTTATAAAAAATTCTTTCTTGCCTTTTGGCTCTTTTGTATTAATGTAACTGCCTATCAATTTTTTTAATGCCACGGCCTCCACCCCCAAACTCAAGGTCATACTAACATCGTAGTTTACTTCTTTTGAACCATTGCTTAAATTTTTAACCTTTAAAATCCTTCTTTCCGCTGTAGGCGAAGCGGCGGCAGGGTCGTTCATAATATTTTTGTCTCCGGTAAAGTACAATTGGGTTACAAAAGGCTGATACCCTTCGGCGGTGATCATCAAATGAAAATGGGCAGGTCGTATCAATCCGCCACCAGCATCATAGGGAACCGGAAGAATGGTATTAAACGAATAACTGCCCTTTTCGTTGGTATGGGTAGTACCCCTATAACGGAACTCATCTGTTGTATTGTCATAAACGCCATTGTTGTCGCAATGCCATATTTCGACTTTGGCATTTTTATAGGGAGAGCTACAATCACTGTGTCTGATGATACCATATAGCTCTATTGGCACCCCTGCTTCCCCTTTTACCAAAAGGGTATTGCGTACCGGGCTTCCCGGTCTATAAAATGGGCCGAGAATATCGGTAGTGGTTTCACAATCCCCTTCGAAATTTTGGCCATTGAAGCGGATAAAGCCCGAAGTACTCACTGCAACGGCGGCCAAAGCCGTACTGTTTAGAAAATCCCTACGTTTCATAACGGTTGTTTTATGTTGATACGGAATATTTTGAGTCTTTACAATTTGTTGTTCTGAACTACACCTGTTCAACAGGTTTAACAGGAGCAAAGACCATATAATTTACCCGATACTGAGATGATATGAATAATACGTCCGTTGTTTCGCTTACGCATTTCCGGTAGTACGGCCTTTATGCAGCGAAGTGCATCTTAAAATGATTCTAAAATATGTGTGATCAACCCGTCATTATGACCCCCGTCAACTATCCTTAATTTTTCAGAGACCTTTCCTATAATTTAAGATCTATAATCACATTATATTAAAAAACCCAACAGGAAACCATCTTGTTTTTCCCCCGAAACTTTAGATGGATTGGCCTGTCAGGTTTGGTTTGAAACCTTATTTTTTTGGTGTAGGCATTGAATACCCCAACTGTTGATACACTACAAGATTGTCATAAAAGGCATCTTCCCGACTGGCCTTACCTTCGGGACCAAACTTCCAAATGCTAAAACCATGGGTCTCAATTTTTTTATTGGTCGGCGCATTTCCCATGAATTCTCCTTTATTCGTGCCCGTGCACGTCCAGTTCAGATACGCCGTATTACCATCTATCCTGCTATTATCCAAGGTTACCTTAAAGTCCGGAAAGGCACCGTGATACACGTCCATGAAATCACCATAATCCGATTGATTTTTAGCGATAGTAGCTCCATTGGCGGTCCTGATGACATTGCTTACCATATTGGCATACATCAACTCCTTATCATTGGTGTTCCAGGCCTTGGTCACGTTATTAATGGTCGCCTGTATCGCTTTTTCATCGGCAGACATATTGGCCATTGCTTCCATTTCCCTGTTCATTTCCGTAGCATCAAAATAGACATGCTCCGTTACAATTTTCCCCTCAACAAACTGTACGGCTAAATGTACCGGCATGGAGAGTTGTTTATTATTGGCGGCTACGGTTGCTTTGTGTAGTGCCCAATAATAGACCCAGGTTTCATTGTCCTTATCCAAGACCATTTCGATGAATGCCTTATCCTTGTCAAACCCGTATTTGGAAAATGCCGAGGACGTTTCTTTGAGATTGGTTGCTCTTGTATCAACAGAAATACTTTTATCCGAATTGACATAGATTTTTGCGGTATCCGCAAAGTGAGTTTTCCAAGTGGTCCAATCGCCACCTTCATAGGCAGAAATTCCGGCTTTAAGGGTATTGATTTCAGAAGATTCTGAAAAATAACGTTGTTCTTTCTCTTGACAGGCAATGAACAACACAATTGTCATTGTCAATGCGATTACTTTTTTCATGATTTCTGTTTTATGGTTATAGTTGGTATTATTTCTTCTATTCCGTCTGTGACTTCAACTCCACCAGAATAAGTTCTGATTTGTTGTCTCCTATGCTTTTGGGTAAATGCTTTCCGGCGGGTACCCAAATAGCTTCACCGGATTTTCTTATGTCCTCTATTGTGGTTCCATCGCCTAACTTCATTTCTGTATCTCCATCAGACAGAAATACTGCAACACCATTGGGGTGTTCGTGCATCACCGATTCTTCGCCGGGAGCGTAACTGATACGTAACACACGAACTTGATCATTCTCAAATACTACGGTGTAATGTTTGGCATCTACCACGGTTGGGTCTTGCCCAAATGCCTCCGTTTGAATTGTCATGACCAGTGCAACTAATACTATTGTGGCCATTGAGGATTTTGCGATTATTTTTTTTAAAATCTTCATAATTTTTGATTTTTGTTTTGTGACGTTGTATTCTTATTTTGCCTAAAACATAAAGTTTACAGTGAATTTTTTATTGAAATTAAAATGATATGATTGTATCATTTTTAATGTCTACAAATTATAAAGGACTATCAACCTGATACCACTATTCCGGTGGAGATACAACTTTTACTATCCTGTACACAAAGCTGATACGCTGATCCATTTCCAGGGCCCCGATCTCTGTGAGGCCTTCATTTGGAAAGACCGTACTCTCATCCCACGTCGGATCCAATGCTTCCATTAAGCTGGAGTAGATATCATAGGAAATCGTGTTGGCCTTCATTTCAGGACCGGAGGGAGACAGAATCATACCATTTCCCCAGGCCTTCTGTTTGGTTTTACCACTATCCATGGATGATTTAATAAAAGGAGCCCAATGTTTGTC
>JAGXIC010000103.1 GCA_024635875.1 Pricia sp. | reverse complement strand
GCAAAAATGAAAAAGAAAGTCGCTTTTTACACCTTGGGCTGTAAGCTCAATTTCTCTGAAACCTCGACGATAGCCCGGGGTTTTACAGAGGAAGGCTTCGAGCGTGTAGACTTTTCGGAAGCTGCCGATATGTACGTCATCAATACCTGCTCTGTTACGGAGAATGCGGACAAGCGCTTCAAGACCATTGTCAAAAAAGCGCAACAAGCAAATCCCGATGCCTTTGTGGCGGCCATTGGTTGCTATGCACAACTAAAGCCAGAAGAGCTGGCTGCGGTCGATGGCGTCGATCTGGTCTTGGGAGCCACGGAAAAATTCAAAATTACCGACTATATCAATGACCTCCTTAGTCACCCCGAGCGCAGTCGAGGGGTTGCTATGGTGCATTCCTGCGAAATTGAGGATGCGGATTTCTATGTGGGCAGTTATGCCATCGGAGACCGGACACGGGCCTTCTTAAAGGTTCAGGATGGTTGCGATTATAAATGTACCTATTGTACCATTCCACTGGCAAGGGGTATTTCCCGAAGCGATACCCTGGAAAACGTGCTTAAAAACGCTGCGGAAATATCCGCTAAGGGAATTAAGGAAATCGTTCTGACCGGCGTCAATATCGGCGATTATGGTAAAGGGGAATTCGGAAACAAAATGCACGGACATACTTTTTTTGATCTGGTAAAAGCTTTGGATGAAGTAGAAGGCATCCATAGGTTACGGATTTCATCCATAGAGCCCAATCTCCTAAAGAACGAGACCATTGACTTTGTTTCCCAAAGCAAGGCCTTTGTTCCCCATTTCCATATCCCCCTGCAGAGTGGAAGCGACCAAATGTTAAAAAGGATGCGTCGGCGCTATATGAGCGATCTGTATGTGAATAGAGTCCGTAAAATCAGGGAAACCATGCCGCATGCCTGCATCGGCGTAGACGTCATTGTAGGCTTTCCCGGGGAAACGGACGAGCTTTTTTTAGAGACCTATCATTTTCTAAACGAACTCGATATTTCGTACCTACACGTATTTACCTATTCGGAAAGGGAAAATACCGCAGCGGCAGAGATGGATGGGGTAGTGCCCAATAAAGTCAGGAAAAAGCGAAGTAAAATGCTTAGGGGCCTTTCCGCCAAAAAACGCCGTGCATTTTATGAGGGACAGTTGGGTAAGGTGCGTAGTGTCTTATTCGAAGGGGAAAACAAGGCGGGCTATATTCACGGGTTTACCGAGAATTATGTCAAAGTGAAAGCCCCTTGGGATCCTGCTTTGGTAAACGCATTGCATACTATCGAATTGACCGAAATCGCGGATGACGGATTGGTGCGGTTTGAATTTATTGCGAGCGAAGCGACGCAATCTGTTTCAACTTTCTAGAATCCTCAACAGATTGCCGCGCTTCGCTCGCGATCGTCCATAAAAAAATCCCGCTGTTGGGCGAGATTTGTAAAAGATAATCCTAAAAAAGGTGTTAGATTCTGATGCCTACGGGCAACATTTCTTTGTACTGTCTGTTTTTCCTCAAAAAACCTGCGATTTCGGGGCTTGTAGGAACTACCCGAAGATTTTGCTCCTGAATACGGTGAAGAACCGATTTAATGAAATCTTCCTTAAAGCCCACATTAGTTATTTCTTCCGGAACTACTAATTTGGTAAGAAATACTTTGCGTTCTTGTGAGGAATACTCGATTTTGGCCAAGTGACCATCGACCCTAGTTTCAAATTGACGCAAGAAACTGTTGTCGTTGATTTCTACTTCATTCATATAGTTAGGATTTGTGTTTTGGCATCCGAAGAAAAAAACGGTGTTCTCAAGCCGTAATTTTAGCTACTTTTGCCTAGATTAGAAAAACGATGGAATTTCCCAAAGTTGAATACAAAAGTAGTAAATACTATGTTAATTTCCTAATTATTACCTGCTTTTACGTCCTACCAATTCATGTTCTTTATGAACGATAGCAAGATTCATGTGTATTTTATGCCGGGTATGGCAGCCAATCCATCCATCTTTAAACACATCCATTTACAGACAGATATCTTTGAGACCCATTTGCTGGAATGGTTCATGCCCTCAAGGAATTTGAGCCTTCCGGACTATGCCAAGGCAATGAACAAGCAGATAGAACATGAAAACCCTGTATTGATAGGGGTCTCTTTTGGCGGACTGCTTGTACAGGAGATGGCCAAACTGATTGCGGTTAGAAAGACCATCATTATTTCAAGCGTGAAGGATGCTTCGGAACTGCCTAGACGTATGCACTTTGCAAAGTATACAAAAATTCATAAGATTTTGCCAACTGGTTTGGTCAACAATGTCGAATTTATAGCGAAATATGCTTTTGGAGAAACTGTGACCAAACGCTTGGCATTGTATGAAGAATATCTCTCCCTGCGGGATAAAAGGTACATTGACTGGTCTATCGATCAGATGGTCAATTGGTCGCAAACTGAACGGCCAAATAACCTGGTGCACATCCATGGTGAAAAAGACCCCGTTTTTCCAATCCGGAATATCAAGGATTGTATTCCCGTAAAAAATGGCACGCACACCATGATTATCCATAGGGCAAAGTGGTTTAATGAACATTTACCTACAATTATTTTGCAATAATCGAGTTGTAGTATTATATTAATGGATATATAATATCGATTAGTTCGTAAATTTGAAAAACACCAATTGGAAATATGAAGATTTTAAAGAACGGTTTGCTAATTTTAGGACTTTTTTTCGTGGTCAGTACCTTGATTTATGCCGTGCAGGGCAGTAGTGAAGAGTTGACTAATTCGCAAGATATAAGTGACCTTACCGAACCGAAACTAGAGAAAAACGTTGCCCAGGGATACCGCATTTCCGCAATCGACATTCCCGAAGACCTTAATTTTGCGGGAGAGACGGTACCTCAAAGCGATCCCGAGGTCATGGAGCGTATCGACCGGGAATTTTTGGTCAATACGTACTGGCAATCCAATGCGGTTTTGTTGATTAAAAGGGCGAACGTGTATTTTCCGATAATCGAACCGATTTTAGCGAAAAATGGGATTCCCGATGACCTCAAATACCTAGCCGTTGCCGAAAGCGGACTCCAAAATGTAGTATCCCACGCCGGGGCTAGTGGATTTTGGCAGATTATGAAGGCGACCGGCCAGCAGTATGGTCTTGAGGTGAACGACAATGTCGATGAACGTTATCATCTGGAAAAATCTACACAGGTCGCTTGCGATTATTTGAACAAATACTACAAAAAATATGGCACGTGGACACTTGCCGCAGCTTCCTATAATGCAGGTACTGGAGCGATTGATAGGTATATGGGCATACAGCAGGTCAATGATTATTATGATCTTTTGCTCGGCCAAGAAACCGGAAGGTATGTTTTTAGGATTTTGGCCATCAAGGAGATTTTGAGCCATCCCGAAAAGTACGGTTTCGACGTACAGGAAGATGAGCTCTATAAGGCTGTCCCTACTTTTAAGGTAGATTTGGACGAGCCTGTACTCAGCTTTGCCGATTTTGCGCAGAAGTATGAAATCAATTATAAGATTTTAAAAAGACATAATCCCTGGCTCCGCGAGCCGCATTTGAACAACAGTTCAAAAAAGAGGTATAGTATTGAAATTCCTAAAACGGGGTACTACAATGCCACGAAATAACTTTTTTGGTTCTACCATTATACCTGTGGGTGAAAATTATGATCTTTTAAACCTGACATAAGACAAAGGAAATACTACAAAAGGACATATGACTTAGGTGTTATTTTTACGACTATTTAATTTTCAGGTGTGTTTACAAAATTGTTTGTCATAATTCGATTGTATTTGGTTTTACGTTCTATGTCTACAAATCTTAAATCAATCTAATTCAATGAATGATAGTTTTCCAGAACATTCGTGATAGAACCAACTTTTTTCTTAAACAGAGGCAGTTGGCATTTTTTAATTGCAATTGTCAAAGCTTAGATTTTAATGCATTGAGTTGGGTGGAAGTCCCCAGTACTTAAACGAAAACTCTGGCTATGCTGACGTTTCCTTTGTGCCATACGCTAAGAAAGCCTAAGGCGGTATCCTATGGCGTTGGGACATCAGTTGGACTTTAGCCGACCTTCTTCAGTCTTAAACAATACACATCGGTGTTTAGCCAATAGTAGTTTAGTTGTAGTAGGCACCCCATTCACCGTTCCTCATTATTTTTTATGACCAGTATGGATACTGGTCTGGTGCTATCCGGCTTATTTCCGTAACCCGTCTTCTTTTGACAAAATATTAGTTTAAATCCGTACATTAGATTCCGAAGCAATAAAACTACGCGTTCGTGAATTCGATACTGGCATTCAGCAAAGACAATTACTGGTTTATCGCCCTGGCCATCAACTATATTTTGGTCATCAGCTTATCCATCTTCATCATCTTAAAGAATAAAAATCCCGTAAAGACGTTGTCCTTTCTATTTGCGCTGGCCGTACTTCCTTTTTTAGGATTGGCGGTTTACTATTTTTTTGGACAGGACTATCGGAAATCGAAAATTTTTGAAAAAAAATACATCCTTGACAATGATAGAATAAAAGCATGGCGTAAACAGTTCAAGCTCGATCAAGAAGAAAAGGATAGCTTTCAAAAGGATTTCGGTGAAGGTATTTACAAAATCTATACATTGTTAAAGAACAACGAAAAAGCCATTCTTACGTTCGATAACGAGGTAGATATATTAGTAAATGGTGAAAAAAAGTTCGAGAGGCTACGGGAAGATCTTGCAAATGCGCAGAACCATATCCATATGGAATATTTTGTGCTTTTCGACGACGCATTGGGCACAGAAATTATCGATATTCTGGGCAAAAAAGCGCAAGAAGGGCTGGAGGTGCGATTAATCTTCGACGACGTCGGAAGCGATATCTCTTCAAAAAGCAAGAAAAAAATGACGGAAGATGGCGTCCAACATTTTCCGTTTATGCCGGTACGGTTCTCGAATTCCACCAGTAAACTGAACTATCGCGATCATAGAAAAATAATCGTTATCGACGGAAAGGTCGGTTACGTTGGTGGAATTAATTTGGACCAAAGATATGACAACTCCTATGACAACGAAAGATACTGGCGCGACACCCACATGCGATTGCAGGGCGGGGCTGTTGGTTCTTTACAATCTTCTTTTTTATTGACCTGGAACTTTGTTACGGGCGACGAAACTGAAATTGACCAAGATCTTTTTCCTGACAATAAACCCGAGTCACAGGACCCGGTCGCAATACAAATGGCGGCTAGTGGACCGGATACTGATTGGGCCAATATCATGGAAGCCTTATTCTGTGGCATGACAGCGGCGCGCGAACGCATTTACATCACTTCGCCATACTACATGCCCAACGACGCCATCTTTACCGCCCTGAAAACTGCCGCCCGAAGCGGTGTCGATGTTCGGGTCATATTGCCCTATGAATCCGATTCTTGGGCCGCGCAATACGCATCAGATTCCTACATCGAAGAAAGTCTTGAATCAGGCATACGAATTTTCAGATATTGCAAAGGTTTCATTCATGCCAAGACCATGCTTGTCGACGACCGCCTTTCTACAATAGGTACGGCCAATTTGGACTACCGAAGTTTTGGCATCAATTTTGAGATTACCGCATTAATCTACAACAAGGCTGTCAACGATCAAATGGCGGAAATGTTTGAAAACGACCTCAAAGATTGCGAAGAAGTAGCATTGGAACGCTGGAAAGAACGTGGCCTAGGGCGTAAGCTGAAGGAATCTTTTAGCCGGCTGTGGGCACCGTTATTGTGAAAAAATAACGAATGCCTAGCACCAAATTCCAAAAGATGTTTTTCTCAGCGATGGATCAATGACTTTTTTAGGTGCTTATGTGAAATACCTATTTAATTTGATACCTGAATTTTTAAAAAGGGAAAATTGGAATTTGGCATTTTCTTTTTTTGGAATTTTAAGATTTTTATATCTTTTTCATTTGCTGCTGCATCATTTTAATCTGGTCGGTGAGCATATTATTTTTGTCCAGCTTTTTGGCCTCTTGTAATAGTCTTGTGGCTTCCCTTTTACGACGTTTTTGCATAGAGATACCGGCGAGGCTCAATTTGGCCATGGCCACATCATAATCCATGGTCAACCCTAATTTCAAGGCTTTTTTAAAATATTTTTCCGCGGTAGTCAGATTTTTTTGGGAATAGATTATACCATGCAGATAATTGTAGTAGCCTTGTTGTTTGGTAATGAGCGCCGATTTTGGTTTTTTTATCTTGTTAAGCCATTTTTGGGTCCCTTCAAGATCCTGCTTGCGCATTCGAAGAAAAGCCAATAAAATTATCTCGTTCCTAAAATATAGAAATATGAAAATGAGGGAAAGTAATAGTAGAAAAATACCGTTTCCAATGTTGCCGTCAACGAATTGGTATACCGCATAAGCGATGATAAGGGCGGCAATACCAAGCTTTATATTTTTATTGAACATCTTGTTTATTTTATAGGTGTCATGGAATAGTACAATTTACTTTACAGATGAATCCATTAGTTCATAGGAAATCTTTGATTTTATGGTGGTCGGAATTTCTTGGTCTGCCATTTGGGTCATGGTCGAATTACCTTTCGACAGCCCCTCAACCGTCATTATTTTAATAAACCCGGAGGCAGGATCGGTAATTATTCGGGTTTGTTGAGTGCCCGTAAGCTTCATGGCGGTAGCTAGCTCGGTCACATCCATGGTGACATCGGCCCTTCCATGTATTATTGCTTCATTTTCCGATAAGGCTTCCAATGTCCACGTATTTTTGGCCCCGAGTTTACCTACATATTCATTTTTCCAAGTGTCACCTATTTTTACTGGTTTCTTGGGGTAAATAAAAGTCATTTGCTTATAGCTTTCGGATAGGGCCTCGGAACCGAATTCTTTCTGAAGGGATTTTTTCATCATGTTCAACGAAAACCCATCTTCTAATCCGGATGCCTCCGCCATTTTTAGCACAAGGCGGTCCCCTCCTTTGACTTCTAGGATATCTCCCGTTTTGGCAAGTACCATTTGAACGGGACTATTCAGCAGGCTACTGAAAATTTTCGATTGCATATCGTCTTCGTTTACCTCTTTGGCATGCACGTTCATCAGTTCCCCCTGAATGCTGGAGGTCATTTTGAGATTAAGGTCTTTAAAGGTCAAAGCAATTTCGTAAGTGCTGTCGCGTTGCATCAATACCTTAAACTCCAATATACCGTTGATTTTGTTGATCAATTCATGAGTCGCCCCGTCGATTTCTTGTGTAATAACCTGTTCGGCATCCTGTTTTATGGTGAACGTAGCCCCTTTTTCCAGTTTATATTCCAAAATGGACTGTGCCGATAGGGGAACGCTAGAAATAAGCAAAAGAAGTAAGGCTGTGAAGTATTTCATATATAGTGGGTTGCCGTCTCGAATTCAGGCTGCAAAAGTAGTAAAAAAGGGAATTGTAGCAGAAAGAAGCGTGGTAAAAATAAATTTATCGAATCCATTTGTAAAAGCAAAAAGGCTTTGTATATTTGCCACCGGAATTTTGAGGACGAACCTTCAAGTTTCACAATCAAGAAAAGTATCAAAAAATGCCCGGACAGAAGAGAACATATCAGCCATCAAAGCGCAAGAGACGAAATAAACATGGGTTCAGGGAACGCATGGCATCCGTTAACGGAAGAAAAGTCTTGGCCCGTAGAAGGGCGAAAGGACGAAAAAAGCTATCTGTATCCTCTGAGCCGAGACACAAGAAATAATGATTCCATTTTTAAAAATATGAGGTGTTACTTTTTTAAAGTAGCACCTTTTTTTTGCCTAAAAATATCCGTAGAACCTAATATACACTATAGAAGATGCCAAAAATAGAAAAATTAAAATCGATATTGATCATAGGTTCAGGTCCCATTATCATCGGGCAGGCCTGTGAATTCGACTATGCGGGATCACAGGCCTTGCGAAGCCTTCGCGAAGACGGTATTGAAACCATTCTTATCAACAGCAATCCGGCTACTATAATGACCGACCCCAGTATGGCCGACCATGTGTATCTCAAGCCCCTCAACACAAAATCAATTATAGAAATCTTGAAAGCGAATCCGCAAATCGATGCGGTGTTGCCCACCATGGGCGGACAGACTGCACTGAATCTATGTATACAAGCGGACGAAAAAGGTATTTGGGAAGATTTCGGTGTAGAAATCATTGGGGTCGATATCGATGCCATTAACATTACAGAGGACAGGGAGAAATTCCGTGAGCTTATGCTTAAGATTGGAATAGGAATGGCGCCCCAAGCTACGGCCAATTCCTTTTTAAAGGGAAAGGAAATTGCACAAGAATTCGGATTTCCCCTTGTCATACGGGCATCGTATACCTTGGGTGGCGACGGAGCCTCCATTGTTTATAAACCGGAAGAATTCGACGAAATGCTAAGCCGCGGACTTGAGATATCACCGATTCACGAGGTCATGATCGATAAGGCTTTGATTGGATGGAAAGAATATGAACTGGAGCTACTTCGCGACCGAAATGATAACGTTGTTATTATCTGTGCCATAGAGAATATGGATCCGATGGGCATCCATACCGGTGATTCCATTACGGTCGCCCCAACGATGACTCTCTCCGATCGCACCTATCAGAAGATGCGGGATATGGCCATTCACATGATGCGCAGTATCGGTGATTTTGCAGGGGGATGCAACGTACAGTTTGCTGTCAGTCCCGATGAAAAGGAAGATATCATTGCCATCGAGATAAACCCTAGGGTTTCCCGATCTTCTGCATTGGCATCCAAAGCAACGGGATATCCAATTGCCAAAATTGCCTCAAAACTGGCCATCGGCTATCATCTCGATGAGCTGGACAACCAGATTACCAAATCGACGTCCGCCCTTTTCGAACCGACTTTGGACTATGTCATCGTGAAAATACCCAGATGGAATTTCGATAAGTTCGAAGGTTCCGACCGTACCCTTGGCCTGCAGATGAAATCCGTCGGAGAAGTGATGGGCATCGGCCGCTCGTTTCAGGAAGCGCTGCACAAGGCAACGCAATCCCTAGAAATAAAAAGAAACGGCTTGGGCGCCGATGGCAAAGGCTATAAAGACTACGACCAGATTATCAGCAAACTGACCATCCCCAGTTGGGACCGTGTCTTCGTGATTTATGATGCCATTCAGTTGGGTATTCCGCTCAGCCGCATCCACGATATTACTAAAATCGATATGTGGTTTTTGAAACAGTACGAAGAACTGCATTATCTTGAAAAGGAAATCTCGACATACACGATTGCTACGATTACGCGTGAACTGATGTTGGAAGCCAAACAGAAGGGTTTCGCCGATCGGCAGATCGCGCACATGTTGGATTGCTACGAAAGTGAAGTGCACAAAAAGCGCACGCAAGAAATGGATATCAATAGGGTCTATAAGCTAGTGGATACCTGTGCGGCCGAATTTAAGGCCATGACGCCCTACTATTATTCAACTTTCGAAGCGGAAATAGAAAGACCGGACGGTACCCGCTACGTTGAAAACGACAGCATTGTTACCGATAAGAAAAAAGTCGTGGTACTCGGTTCCGGTCCGAACCGGATAGGTCAGGGCATCGAGTTCGATTACTGCTGCGTACACGGGGTGCTTGCCGCGGCGGAATGCGGTTACGAGACCATCATGATTAATTGCAATCCCGAAACGGTGTCCACGGACTTTGATACGGCCGATAAACTCTACTTTGAGCCCGTTTTCTGGGAACATATCTATGATATTATACTTCATGAAAAACCGGAAGGCGTTATCGTACAATTAGGAGGACAGACCGCATTGAAACTAGCGGAAAAACTAGACAAATATGGCATCAAGATTATCGGCACCAGTTTTCAGTCCCTCGACCTCGCCGAAGACCGAGGCAGTTTTTCAGAGCTACTAAAAGCGAACGACATTCCCTTTCCTGAATTCGGCGTTGCTGAAACTGCCGATGAAGCGCTTGAACTCGCCGATAAACTGGACTTTCCCTTGCTCGTTCGACCCTCCTATGTATTGGGTGGCCAAGGCATGAAAATCGTAATCAATAAAGAAGAACTTGAAGAACATGTGGTCGACTTGCTCCGTAAAATCCCCAATAATAAACTCTTGCTAGACCATTATCTCGACGGGGCAATAGAGGCCGAGGCCGATGCGATCTGTGACGGAAAAGATATCTACATAATCGGTATTATGGAGCATATCGAACCTTGCGGAATACACTCTGGAGATTCGAATGCCACACTGCCACCGTTCAACCTAGGCGAATTCGTGCTCCAGCAAATCAAGGATCACACCCACAAAATCGCCTTGGCACTCAACACCGTCGGACTTATCAACATTCAGTTTGCCATTAAGGACGATATCGTCTATATCATCGAGGCCAACCCTAGGGCATCGCGAACCGTACCCTTCATCGCAAAGGCCTACGGTGAACCGTATGTCAATTACGCCACAAAAGTAATGCTGGGCGAGAAAAAGGTAAAGGACTTCGATTTCAAGCCCCACCTAGAAGGATTCGCCATCAAACAGCCGGTATTCTCGTTCAATAAATTCCCGAACGTAAACAAAAACCTAGGTCCAGAAATGAAAAGTACAGGGGAAAGTATATTATTTATCGATAACTTAAAAGACGATCAATTCTATGATCTGTACGGTAGGCGGAGGATGTACCTATCTAAATAAAATTCCAAAATCAAAGCGTCAAATTCCAGAACAAGCGTATTGGAATTTGATGCTTTGTATTCAATTGGGATGCTAGAAGCGCCCGGTCAATGGGCTCATTGGGGGATTTAATTCAATTGTCCTTCAGAAAAGAGTCTTCTTATTTCCTTTTTATCGAACTTGCCAACGCTGGTTTTGGGTACCTGCTCGACAAATACATAGCTATCGGGAATCTGGTAGCTGACAAAATCCGAGGCCAGGAATTTTTTCAGTTCGTCATCCGATATTTTATCTTCCTTGTTTGCCAATACAATGGTCGCTAAGGGGCGTTCTGACCATTTCTTGTCGGGAATGGCGATTACCGCGGCTTCCTTGATTTTGGGATGGGCCATTAGGGCGGATTCAAGCGCAACGCTCGATATCCATTCCCCACCGCTTTTGATAAGGTCTTTGGTGCGGTCCGTAATTTGCATATAGCCTTCGGAATCAATGGTACTGACATCACCGGTTCTGAACCATCCGTCTTCGGTGAAATTCTCGCGGTTGTTGGTCTTGAAATACGAGCGAATGACCCATGTGCCGCGTACTTGAAGTTCGCCCATGGTCTTCCCGTCCCTTGGCGTTAGCGATCCGTCTTCCCCGATGATCCGCATTTCGATACCAGGGAACTCGATTCCCTGCTTTGCACGCACCTCTATTTTTTCTTTCGGACTAAGATTTTCGTGTCTCGGTTGCAGTCTGCACGCCGTGCCCAAGGGTGAGGTTTCGGTCATGCCCCAAGCATGTATTCCCTTGATACCGAAATCTTTT
>JAGXIC010000102.1 GCA_024635875.1 Pricia sp. | reverse complement strand
GCCCGTAGCCATGGCTACTTTGGCGATATTGAACAAGAAAATAGTCACGCCCGGGGTGCAGATTCCTATCAAAAAGGAAGTCTACGAACCTATACTTTCCGAACTAAAAAATAATGGTATTATGTTTAGGGAATATAATGTGCCCTATTTGGGTTATACTCCTGCTATTTAGAAGTTTGGGTTTTTGCCTCTTTCTTTTTCCCCTTGCCGGCGTTAAATTTTTAAACCGTAGCTTCCGCTATGCTTGGAAATTTTGCCTTGGCAAAGAAAAAAATAAATTCGTTAAAATCCCCGAATTTCTATATGGCACGAGTATATAATCCGGATTCGGTGGTGAGTTGAGGTCTAAAAGACGCTGTTCCTCTTAGTGGGATGCTTAGGCAGGGGAAGAACTGTGATAAATACCATTTCTTAATAATTTCTCTACTTTTACCATCAAACCGAAAGCTCAAACATGAAATCTCGTAACGAAAAGGTAAAAATAGACGGTATAGATAAGAAAATCCTAAGATTTTTGATGGCCGACGCGCGAAAACCTATCCTAGAAATCGCCCGTAATATTGGAATTTCAGGAGCTGCCATTCACCAAAGGCTACGAAAATTGGAAGCATCGGGCCTATTGGCCGGATCAAAGTTCGTTATCGACCCCAAAGTCATGGGCTACACGACCATGGCCTATATTGGCATTTATTTGGACAAGGCCATGAGCAACCCTGCCGCCGTTAAACAATTGGAAAAAATACCGGAAGTGTTGGAATGCCACTACACCACCGGCAACTGGTCGATCTTGATTAAAGTACTCTGCCGTGACAATGAGCATCTCATGCATGTACTCAATAAGGACATTCAACAAATCGAGGGCGTTTCGCGTACCGAAACCTTTATTTCATTGAATCAACAGATTGATCGGCAGATTACCATATAATAGAGGGACCCCAAAGGTTTTGAAAACCTTTGGGGTCCCTTGTCCGATTCGGACTTAACTATTAATCCCTTCCGCCGAAAACCTGCATCCCCCAATAGACCAACGTGGCCAGCGAGCCGATGGCCGCAACCAGATAAGTGCGCGCGGCCCATTTCAAGGCATCTTCCGAGCCTTTATATTCTTGTGGGGTGACCACATTCTTTGATTTTAACCATGCCAATGCACGATTACTGCCCTCATACTCTACAGGCAATGTGATAAAACTGAACAATGTCGCCATACCCATCATGACCAGACCAGCAACGGCGACCCAGTATCCGAAACCTACTCCAGCTGCGGCACCTAGCATAAGTCCACCAAAAACGACCCACATCGACATGCTGGAGGTAATACTTACCACGGGCACTAATTTAGAGCGCAAAGTCAACCATTCATAGGCTTGGGCGTGTTGCACCGCGTGTCCACATTCGTGGGCAGCGACTGCGGCTGAAGCGGCATTTCGTTGGTTATAGACGCTTTCGCTCAAGTTTACCGTTTTGGTTTTTGGATTATAATGGTCCGTCAACCTACCGGCCGTAGAGACCACCTTCACATCACGGATGCCATTGTCGGATAGCATTTTTTCGGCAATTTCGGCACCGCTCATACCATTTTTCAGATGTACCGTCGAATAGTGCTTAAACTTACTTTTGAGTTTACGGCTTACTAACCAGCTGACGAGCGCTATTGCACCGATCAGAATATAATATCCCATCATAACTTTATGTGTTTTTGTTTGTTTATTTGTTTTCGTGTCAAAGATAAGCAGATTCCCATTTGTGCGGGAACGCCTTATCAATACTTTAGCAAAAACCTCGCCAATCGATTGAACGGACAAAATGGCGTTTCATTGTATGCTATTCAAGCGACTTACACTGATTCAGCCAACGATATTCACGATTTTCCCAGGCACCACAATCACCTTCTTAGGCTTTCTACCATCCAACTGCTGCTGCGTCTTTTCGTGTGCCATTACGGCTTCTTCGATTTGCAGCTTGTCCAGATCCAAGGGAAGCTCCATCGTGAAGCGCATTTTGCCGTTGAAGGAAATCGGGTATTCCTTGCTGCTTTCCACCAAATATTTCTCCTCGAATTTCGGGAAGGGCGCTGTCGCAATCGATTCGGTATGGCCCAGTTTTTCCCAGAGTTCTTCGGCGATATGAGGGGCGTAAGGGGATATCAGAATGGCCAAGGGTCCTAAAATTTCCCGATCGGTACATTTTTGGGCGGTCAGTTCGTTCACGCAGATCATAAAGGTGGAGACCGAGGTGTTGAAACTGAAGGTCTCGATGTCATCCTCAACTTTTTTTAAGGTTTTGTGGAGGGTTTTTAGACTTTCGGCTGAGGAGTCCTCCCCCCGGCCCGTGCCTTCCTCTCGCTTAGGCTCGTCGGAGGCAGTGGAGGGGGAGTTCCCTTTTAGTTGTTCTCCTCCGGTGGGTGAAGATTTTACAGTTACATTGAATTCACCATTTGGGCCGCTGTGGTAGAGCTTCCAAAGTTTTTTTAGAAAACCGTGCACGCCTGTTATACCCGCCGTATTCCAAGGCTTGGATTGCTCTAATGGACCTAGAAACATTTCATACATACGAAGACTATCGGCACCGTATTCTTCGCAAATGGCATCGGGGTTGACGACATTGTACTTGGATTTGGACATTTTTTCGACTTCGCGGGAGACAATAAAGTCCCCTCCCCGGCC
Organism: Pricia sp.; assembly: GCA_024635875.1. Lineage (GTDB taxonomy): Bacteria > Bacteroidota > Bacteroidia > Flavobacteriales > Flavobacteriaceae > Pricia. The sequence goes on along the minus strand of JAGXIC010000102.1, from coordinate 6,567 downwards.
CTCCCCGGGGTGGAGGGAGTTTCCTTGGTAGATATTACCGTCTTCTAAAATAAATGTGGCATCTTCATATTCAGATCGCCATTTTTTAAAGGCTTCGATGTCTAATTCTTCAGAAGAATTCACCAAGGATACGTCCGCACGTATTTTTGATATGGAACTTGGAGAATCAAAAATTGTAATAAACCCTTTCTCGTCTCTATCTTTTTCATGAAAATCAATGATTAGTTTCCTTAAACTCTCGTAGTTCTCGAAAACATCCTCAAGAAACAGTGATTTTAACATCATTTTACCTACAAGATTTTGACTAATAAATACATTTTTTTTCTGTGCGTTCTCATTCTCCTTAATTACATAATCCCAGTGATACAAAAAAGCACTAGTCCCCGTTATCATCCCTTGATTGATCAGTTTTTTCGCAAACTCCTTAACGGGCACCAACCCCTTATCGAACATAAACTTTTGCCAAAACCTGCTATACAGCAGATGGCCGGTGGCATGTTCGCTTCCGCCGATATACAAGTCCACATCTTGCCAGTAGTTGATGGCTTCTTGGGAGAAAATCGCATTATCATTGTGCGGATCCATGTAGCGGTTGAAGTATTGGCTGCTACCGGCCCAGCCGGGCATGGTGTTTAGTTCAAGGGGATATACACCGTTGCCTTCGACCGACCCCTCGAGTGTACTTCGACTGCGCTCAGCAGAACCGCTCGGGGCGACATTATCGTTTGAAACTACTTGGTTCGTATTGGTATCCCAAGCCCATTCGGTGGCGTTGCCCAAGGGCGGTTCGCCGGTTTCGGTAGGGAGGTACTTTTCGACTTCCGGAAGCTTGATGGGCAGGTGTTCGTCCGCTATCATTTGTGGCATGCCGTTTACATAATACACGGGGAAAGGTTCACCCCAGTACCGCTGACGACTGAAAACAGCATCCCGTAGGCGGTAGTTTAACTTTCCTTCGCCTTGTCCCAATTTTTCGAGTTCGGCGATGGCCTTTTTGACCGCTTTTTTATAGGGGAGTCCGTTTAGAAAATCGGAATTCGCGATGACGGTCTTTTCCTTGTCCGCAAAGGCTTCTTCCGAAATATCAATGCCTTCAAAAATATTGGGAATATCGATTCCGAAGTGCTTTGCAAAATCATAATCCCGCTGATCTCCGCAGGGTACGGACATTACCGCTCCCGTGCCATAACCGGCCAATACATAATCCCCGATCCAGATCGGAATGGGTTCTTTCGTAAACGGATGCTCGGCATAGGCGCCGGTAAAAACTCCGGTAATGGATTTAACATCGGCCATTCGCTCCCGTTCCGAGCGTTTGGCGGTCGCATCGATGTAAGCCTCGACCTCCGCTTTTTGTTCGGGGGTGGTGATTTTGGATACGAGTTCGTGCTCGGGAGCCAAAGTCATGAAAGAAACGCCGAAGATGGTGTCTGGGCGGGTGGTGAAAACATCAATAAAAAGTGATGAGTTATGAGTTATGAGTTCAGAGTTATCTGGTGCAACTCCTAACTCTGAACTCCTAACTCTGAACTTGACGGTAGCCCCCTCACTCCTCCCGATCCAATTCGCCTGCGAATCTTTCAAGGGTTGCGGCCAGTCGATTTTGTCGAGGCCGTCGAGCAAACGCTGGGCGTAGGCGGTGATACGCATCATCCACTGGGTCATTTTTTTACGGACGACCGGGTGACCGCCACGTTCGGAAACCCCATTGACGATTTCATCATTGGCGAGTACGGTTCCCAATGCGGGACACCAATTCACATCGGCGTCGGCGAGATAGGTGAGCCGGTAATTAAGGAGTATTTCCTGTTTTTCCTTAGATGAAAAGGCATCCCATTCTTGGGCAGAAAAATTGGGGGTATCAGCATCGGAGATTGCGTGGACGTTAGCATTTCCATCCTTTTCGAAAATGGAAACCAAGCCTTCTATGGGTTCGGCCTTATCGGATTCGGTATTGTACCACGAATTAAACAGTTGAATGAAGATCCACTGCGTCCACTTATAATACTTGGGGTCTGAAGTACGGATTTCGCGGCTCCAGTCGAACGAAAATCCCAACTGATCCAACTGGCGGCGGTAGGTCTTTATATTTTCTTCCGTAGTGACGGCGGGATGCTGCCCTGTCTGAATGGCATACTGCTCGGCGGGCAATCCGAAGGAATCATACCCCATCGGATGCAATACATTGAAACCCTTATGCCTTTTGTAACGGGCGTAGATGTCACTGGCAATATATCCTAAAGGATGGCCTACATGAAGGCCGGCCCCGGAAGGATAGGGAAACATATCCAAAACATAGAACTTTTCCTTATCGGAACCATTCTCGGCCTTAAATGTGCCCCTTTGTGCCCAGACATCCTGCCATTTTTTCTCTATTTTCCCAAAATCGTAGTGCATGTATCGTTGTGTTTATCCGCTTTAAACCTATCAGGCTTCCTTTTATACGCCATTGACCTATTTGATGAACCAGATTATCCTTAAAAACTATAAACCTGACGGGTAATTACCTTTCCAATCTGTTGACGGCAAAAATAAGTTTATTCGATTTACTTTCCTAAATTTGCCGGGTAGTGCGCAAAACTATGGCCAGATCCTTCGAACAATACCAAAAACAGAAATTGATATCCTCCTACTTCTCCGTAGTATTGAGTATAGCTCTCGTATTATTTTTACTGGGAATTTTAGGGCTGTTGGTCGTCAACACCAAAAAAATGGCCGACCATTTTAAGGAACAGATTACCATATCCATTTTTCTAAAAGACGACGCCAAGGAATCGGAAGCCGACCAGCTGCAGAAGACCCTTGCCATGGCCGAGCATACCAAATCGGTTTCCTACGTATCGAAAGAACAGGCCGCGGAACAGCACAGCGCCGAAATCGGGGAGGATTTTCAGGACTTTCTCGGTTATAATCCCTTGAAAAACTCCATCGACCTTCAGCTACGTGCTGATTTTGTGACCCCTGAAGAAATCGAAAAAATTGCGGCCGGACTATCCGAAAAGGTATACGTCGAAGAAGTCAGTTATGACAAACCGCTCGTAGGTCTCCTAAGCGAAAATGTCAAGAAAATTAGCTTTTGGATCTTGGTCGCCAGCGGTATTTTTACGTTTATCGCTTTTCTGCTGATCAATAGTTCGATCCGCCTCTCCATTTATTCCAAACGATTCATTATCAAGACTATGCAAATGGTGGGTGCCACCAAAACCTTTATCCGGAAACCTTTTATATGGACGAACGTAAAGCTAGGCATGCTGGGCGCGGTCATCGCCATGGCGGCACTGGCAGCCTCACTATTTTATCTGGACAAAACCTTCCCCGAGCTACAACTTTTCGGGGATATGGAAATACTTGCCCTGCTTTTCGGAAGTGTCTTTCTATTGGGGATACTGATATCGCTGATCTGCACCTATTTCGCCACACAGCGCTTTTTAAATTTAAGAACCGATGCGCTATACTATTAATTCAGGATTTTGAATTCAGAATTCAGGATTCCCTACAACTTTTAACTACTTTTGCGTCATGGCCAAAAGACATTCTACAAAAGCGGACCAACAGCCGAAACAGGAATTCATTTTCCAGAAAAAGAACTATATGTTCATGTTCATCGGTATTGCCTTCATCGCATTAGGCTTTATTTTGATGAGCGGCGGCGGCACCAACGATCCCAATGTGTTCAATGAGGAAATCTACAACTTCCAAAGAATCAGGTTGGCCCCCACCTTGGTATTGATAGGGCTGGGCATCGAAGTCTACGCCATATTATTGAATCCGCATAAGAAGAAAGACTGATATTGGATACGCTCGACGCCATTATTCTCGGCATCATTCAAGGGTTGACCGAATTTTTGCCGGTTTCTTCAAGCGGCCACCTCGAATTGGGGAAAGCCATTTTAGGGGATAGCACGGTAGGCGAGCAAAGCCTGCTGTTTACTGTCGTTCTCCATTTTGCTACCGCTTTGAGTACTATTGTCGTTTTCCGTAAGGATGTGTGGGAAATTCTTAGCGGCCTTTTCCAATTTAATTGGAACGAGGAGACGCAGTTTTCGGTTAAAATCATTGTTTCCATGATTCCCGCAGCCTTGATCGGATTGTATTTCGAGGAAAAACTGGAAAGTTTTTTTGGCGGTGATGTGGGTTTTATCGGCCGTATGCTAATAGTCACGGCTTTTCTACTATATTTTGCCGATAGGGCCAAGAACACGACCAAAAAAGTAACCTTCGGAAGTGCCTTTTTAATCGGTCTATCACAAGCCGTTGCCATGCTTCCGGGTATATCACGAAGTGGGGCCACTATTTCGACCTCGGTTTTGCTAGGCGTTGACAAAAGCAAGGCGGCGCGTTTTTCCTTTCTTATGGTCGTGCCCTTAATTTTCGGAAAAATCGGCAAGGACATTTTGGGCGGAGAGCTCAACTTGCAAGGCGACAACAACACCGCTATGGCCGCAGGCTTTATCTCAGCCTTTTTGGCGGGCCTCGTTGCATGCACCTGGATGATCCGTATCGTCAAAAACAGTAAACTCACCTATTTTGCAGCGTATTGCTTGGTTGTCGGGCTGATTGCAATCGGGTATGGACTTTGGGCATGAAACGTCATTTGTAACTTGCAGGGCTATCAAGGTCTTGAACCTTTCAGGCAATCCAAAATAATTTGCGCAAAAATTGCACCCCTCCTCACAAAATATTCTATATTATAAAATCACAGGATTTTGACTGACCTAACTGCAGAAGACTACTTAAAAGGCCAACTCCTATTAATCGACAAACCCTTGGGCTGGTCGTCGTTTCAAGCGGTCAATAAGCTCAAATGGGCCATCCGCAAGAAATTCGAACTGAAAAAAATTAAAATTGGGCATGCGGGTACCTTGGATCCCTTAGCAACAGGGTTACTATTAATATGTACGGGAAAATTCACCAAAAAAATCAACGAGCTTCAAGGGCAGGTAAAGGAGTATACCGGTACGATTACCTTGGGCGCCACCACCCCATCCTATGACCTGGAAACAGAAATCGATAAAACTTTTTCCCTCGATAGAATTTCAGAAGAAATGATACATAACGCAGCATCCCAATTGACGGGAGATATCGAACAGCGCCCCCCTATTTTTTCCGCCTTAAAGAAGGATGGTAAGCGGCTTTACGAATACGCCCGTGAAGGAAAGGAAGTTGAAATAAAAAAACGATCAGTGACTGTTTCGGAGTTCGAAATCGTTAAATCAATCCTTCCAGAGGTTCATTTTAGGATAATTTGCAGTAAAGGCACCTATATCCGTAGTTTGGCACATGATTTGGGGCTTCTACTGAACAACGGAGGGTATTTATCGGAGCTTCGAAGAACCAAAATAGGCGATTATACCGTAGATACTGCCATTGACCCGGTTGCTTTTGCAGATAACCTTTTAGAAACTAAATAGTCCGAATTATGCAGGCCGACACTTTGTGCTACTCTGACTGCAGCAAATATAGGGGTTTGAAGCGATGTGTTATGAGTTCATACAAAAATGGATTTTATGGCCATGTCGGCACCTAATGATGTCGTATTTTATCACTAAATTAAGAAGCACACATAATAAATAGTATTTTGGATTCACTTCAACGAATAATTAAAATATATCTGATTGATTTCGGTTATATGGTGATGAACCTTAACCGGAAGCAGTTATCGCTTTTGATTACCCTTTTTTCGATGGCCATAGTGATCTTGTGCTTATACAATATCCAATTGGGCGAAAAAGATAAGGTAGACGAGTATGTTGTGGAGATGGTATTGCAGGATGATATCGAACAGCTGGAAAAGCAAAAGGAAGAACTCGAAGAGCAGCAGGAACTCGACCCTATCAAAAGCCACATGGCCTACAACGATGCCATGGAGGCCAGTAAAGGTAATCCGGAAGCTTTCAAAACCCTTGAAGAGCTGATGGAAGAAAGGGAAGCTGCCGCAGACAAGAACGAAGACCCAACCGACCTTTCTGATGGCGAATATGCCGAAAGGGTAAAAGAACTCAAGAAAAAGCGTCAAGAAGCCAAACAGCTACTGGGCGAAAAAGAAGCTAAAAAACAGGAGTTTACCAACAATCTCGCCAAGCGCCGTACCTCTGTATCCTATTCATTGATTGACCGCAGCAGTTACCGCTTACCCCCGCCGATCTACACCTGCATCGAAGGAGGAAAAGTGGTCGTCAACATACTGGTAGACGATTCGGGTAAAGTTGTCGACGCTGATTTTAACGCTAGAAGTTCGGACACCTCCAATGGTTGTTTGGTCGAAAATGCCGTAGCCTACGCTTTAAAGGCAAAGTTCAGTTCGCATCAAAGAGCTTCGCAACAAGGCACCATCACCTATATCTTTCAGGGTAAGACTCGCTAAAATCCTATAAAAAAAATCTAATCTTGCCGGGGGAATCACGTACCTTGGACACGGCATTGTAATAGAAACCCTGTTTCCTTAAAAAGGATGCGTCGATTCTGCCCTTCCAAACGCTCACTACGATTAAATTCTACCTCTTGAAGGCTTAGCACCGCGCTCAAAACAAAACGTTTTATTTTGAAGATAAAAACACATTACTTTAT
>JAGXIC010000101.1 GCA_024635875.1 Pricia sp. | reverse complement strand
TTGGTAATGTTCCCTAGGAATCACATATTGGAGCTCCGTATTTCAGAGGGAGCAATGATGAGGGAAACCCTGAAATTAAAGTCTCAGAAAGTTGGTACATATGGAAAACGCATTCAGCGAACAAAAATCGGGATCTTGGTAATTGGGTATTCCATCGCTATCGGCATCCGCACTTGGGTCGATGCCATTGGATTCCACAGTATCCAATACCCCGTCATTGTCATCGTCAAGATCATCTATATCCCCGACCCCGTCATTGTCATTGTCATTGGTAACCGTAATGGTAACGACAGCGGTATCGCATAAATTCGAATTGCTGTCATCGCAGACCTGGTAGGTAAACGTATCGATCCCAGTAAAGCCGGGATCTGGTGTATAGGTGAAACTTCCGTCCATGGGCAAGGTCAAGGTTCCGTTCGTCACATCGACCAAGGGAGTCGTATTGACCGTTAATACATCAACAGTTTCCAAATCGGTATCGTTCGCCAAAACCCCTGTGGCAGGAATGTTCAAGGTCATATTCTTAACCGTATTGTACGTATCCGAAATTGCACAAGGACTCGCATTGACACTGATAATATCCGTCGGTTCCGTTGTTGGGGTGCAACCTAATAATGGGGCAATGCCCAATTGATAATCCCCTGGAGTGTCAATTATAACATTATCCATTCCGACTCCAGATATTTCTGAAAGTCCATTTGCAGGAAACGCAACACCGGGGGTCAGGGAATACCAGATATACTCTGCAGTAGAAGAAATAAATTCGGCTTGTAGGGTAAAAGTTTCACCAGAGGCACAGGAATCAAAATTACCTGGATCCGTAATGGTGGTATTCACTTGTGTTCCAGCAGCACTGCCCAAAAAATCATACGGTCCTGCGAAATCCTTCAAAGAAGAAGTGAAGGCGGATGATGTTCTTGATTTTGTAATTATCGCACTAAAGGGTGAATCACAGGCAGAACCACTCCCAAATAGGGCACGAGGATCAAAGCCCAATTGCGTGAAATTGACACCAACCTCAGCAAAATAGTCACTGCTATAATTAGCCGTATAACCCGAAGTATTTGTAGTCCCCCAAGGTGGTGCCACAGTGGAAAGGACATTAACATTGTTCAACAAAGCGCCGACTGGAACGATTATTTCTCCATATCCATACGTACTGCCTCCATCTATATTGGAACCCCAAGTAAAGGTCGAAGTCCCCCCGGGGGAACTTCCAGGGCTGAAAATAGAACGATCTATCCATATCCGTATCTCTAATCCGGATACACCGCCACCGCTGTAAGCAAAACCGATGACCATGTCGCCGATATTGGTAACATTACCGCTACTATCAAAAGTCCATGCCGTATGCCCTTCCTGACTCCCAGAATTGGTAAAGCCGGATCCGGAAAGTGAAATTTCGGATACAAAAAGTTCAAAATCTATAAAATGACTTCCTGACGAGGACAAGGTAGAAACCATCATATCTACCCATAGGTCGTCTGTCACGTCTATACCATCCCTGCGCATATGCACACCGGTATCTACGATATCCGTTTTCGAAGGAACAGAACCACTACCCGCTCCCCATGAGGTGGTCGGGTTATCCCCATTCTTCCCTGAAGTAAATGTGGTCAAGTCATTTGAACTTTGATTGGTATAATCTCTGCCATATCTTGCACTATACCATATATAACCGGAGTTCGAAGCATAATTGGGAATACTCTGACTAAGGTCGAAGGCAATGTTGTTTCCTGCTGCCAGTTGGGCAGCATAGCCATTACTGATAGCAGTGGCCTCATCGACCACCCCGGCACCTGAAATTCCATTATAAAACCAGTCGTCCGTTGATACACCGGAAAGAACATCCCCGGAACGTGTATCCGCTTCGATTCCGAAGTTGGCGCCGACACCGGTTTGTCCAAAGACAGGATAGGCCAATAAGAAAAATAGGGGGAAAGAAAACAGCTTAAAAAAGGCAAGCTTGAATTCTTTTCCAAAAAATAATATATCAACCATCAAATGAATCTTCATATTAAGCTTTACCAACTATTATTTAGTGCCGATCTAGACATACATACTATCGAACAGTATCATGCAAGATGGGCATTCTGTCCGGAACGTCGAATTTATTGTTGTATAAGGACTCAATTAGGATGTATATCACTTAAATACCGTTGCTTGCACTATAATCTAAAATATGTACTTCATCGATCAAATCAGATTTACTTGTCTGAATTTCACAACATGTGACGCAGTTCTTCGAAAAAAGCAAATTAAATCCTTTTTTTTTTGGTAGTGATTTGGACGCCTTACGTTGTTATAGTAGTTAACGCCCCGATTAAAGGGGCCAAAACCTACTTATTGATGTTAAACAAAAAATCAAAAATTATGAGATTCAATTTTTTTTCAATTATGCTATTAATATCATTTACAATGGTCGTTAGTTGTTCCAATGGGGACGATATGAGCTCTGATAAGGGAAAAATGACCATTTTTAAAATGGATGCACGAAACAAGGACAGTCAAACAGATGTTGCCATGGAAGGAGAAATGACCCATGGGACGCACTCTTCCTTTGTTGTATTGATGGAACAAGAAATACAGGTAAACCTCTTGGACCTTACCAATGGTATAACCGAAACTCTTGTAAACACTGATGTCCCAGTTGGCACATATGATTTGGTAAGGGTCTATTTAAGAGGCATTAATGTGGTTTTTACGGATGGGACTACCTATGACCTAGATGTGCCCAGTGGGGAGCAAACCGGAATAAAGGTCTTTTAAACCCCGGCCTTACGGTAACAGGTGGGTTAAGTGCCGACCTATTGCTGAATTTTGATGTGAGCAAATCCTTTGTTGCCAAAAGAAACAGCAATGATCTGGCAGGAATCACAGGTTTTAATCTCTGAGGGTTTAATTCCCCGAAGCTCGCTTCGTATGAGGAGGAAAGTTTGAAAACCTTAGGTTTTCATTGTAAAAACTTTCTTCCACTAAATACCTCGTATGCTTGCATCGAGGCAGTTTATTGAATTCACTTCATTTTTTCAAAACTGCAGTTTAGAGGTTCAACCAGTTTTTAAATTCAGCGGCCCGATTTTTACTTATCAAGATAGGGGTGTTTGTTTCAGGTGAGGTCAATAGTTTGAGCTGGCTGTTTCCATATTTAACAATTTTATTAATACTCGAAATGGCAATAATATATTGACGATTGGCCCTAAAGAAATGATTCTCATCTAGCTGGGAATACAGTTCGTCAAGGCTGGCATTTGTTGTCGACCGGGAATCATCAAAACAGATTACATAAGTAACCGTATTTTCTGTATAGATATGGGCGATTTCTTCTGTTGGAATCGATAGTAGTTCATTATGTCGATGAGTCAGAATTCTTCTTTTGGTTTCTGAAACCGCCGAATCTTCGTTCACTTTTTGCTGATAATCGCCCAAAGCACGGTTCAATTTAGAAAATTTGAGCATCTCATCTTCAAGCTTTTGCTTCTGTGATTCCAGTCGGTTCTCATATTTGCTTCCGATAAACCGAACGGTAATCACAAATGAAGGAATAATGATAAGTCCTAAAACGGCAAATAAGGTGTAATAATAATCCCGCAAACGGTCAAGTTGTGAAATCAGACGCTTTACGTTTACATTGGAAGCTACTATCCAATCCGAGTCCTGAACCGGAAACATAAAAATCACTTCGGAACTTTTAGATGTCTCCCCATCGCCATTGCCAGCTTGGTTTTTCTTTAGTTGCATGAGCAGATCGTAAAACTCATCCGCACTCAGGTTGTCTGCAACCGATGACACAAAAGATTGGCTTGAAGCTATCTTCTGTCCCACTTTTTTCACGTCAGGATGGCAAACAATTCGCCCTGACCAATCTAGAATACTGATAAAAATTTGTGTCTAGTCCGTGTTTCTGATGCTTGCCTGGAAATGGCTGATCACTGAATCTTTAACCACCCCTTCACTCATTTCATATCCTACAAGAGTTGCCATCGAACGTGCTTCTTTTTTCCCCATTTCAAGCACTGTAGTTACTAACTCAATGGTGCTTGATTTCAAAGCGAACTGAGTTGCAAATAAAGCGACAATCAGATAGATGATCGTCACGGATAGAAAAGTGAGAAAGTATAGTTTATCCTTACGCATGTCGGTCGACCAGGTAATTTCTTCTAAAATTACTAATTTGTAAAGCGCTATGAAACAAAGTATTGTAAGTTTCCTTATCAAAGACTTTACGGCATGCAATGTATTATTTTCAAACCTTTAAATTCCTTTTTAACTTAGAAAATTCCCTTTCACCAAAGTTTTATTGTTGCTTACAAGTTTGATTTGTTGTTTTGCGAGGTAACGTACAATGCACTACTGAACTATGGGAAGAGAAGTAACTATGGGAAGAGCAGTTCCGATCGCAACTATTATTTGCCTGTTATTCGCTTCCTGTACGAATGATAGTGAATCCGATCTGGTAGAGATTGAGCCTGATAAGTCTAAGACCATATCTTACGAAGCAGACATCAGGCAAATTATCGGCAACAATTGTCTGGACTGCCATAAGAGTCCTCCGGTAAACGGAGCTCCTTTTTCTTTAGACACCTACGACCGGGTAAAGGATAAAGTGGAAAACGGAAATTTAATAACAGCTATTAACCGCCAAAGTGGTGAGCCTGCAGCGATGCCGCCCACAGGCAGATTGCCAAAGGCCACCATCGATTTAATAGAACAATGGGCGGACGAAGGATTTTTAGAACAATAGACGAGGCCGCTGTATTATGAAAAACATGATCTACCAACTCTTTTTTTTAGGTGTATACGGGTTTTTTATGCTGATGGTGTCCACCGCTAATGCTCAGGATAAATACCTAGATAAAAAAGGGGTTGTCGTATTTGAAGCTTCCGAAAAATCATTTGAGGAAGTAAAGGCGAAAAATGAGTCGGTAACGGCTATTTTCGACGTTACCAAAAATGAGATCGCTTCCTTGGCGCTAATTCGAGGGTTTCGCTTTAAAAACCCGTTGATGCAAGAGCATTTCAACGAGAATTATATCGAGTCCAGCCAATATCCTAAGGCTATTTTCAGGGGAAAAATAAATGATTTTGACTTGAATGAAATAGGGAGTGCTAGTATGGAATACACCATAAAAGGGGTACTTGAAATCAGGGAACGAAAAAAGTCGATTGAGCCAGTAGTTCAAATACAGAGGGTGAACAACACGATATCAATACGGGGGAGCTTTAAAGTACTTCCGCAAGATTTCGATATTCAGATTCCTAAAATAGTGGAAAATAAAATTGCCAAGGAGGTATTGGTAAAGTTGGATTTTAAGCTTTTGGCAAATGAAGATGAATAAGAGACATCTGTTCCTTGGCGTTTTTGGCCTACTCATTATCCTGATACTCTGTGGTTATCTCTATTTGAATCAATCCCATAGGAATATTAAGGATGAAGAAGTCAGATATACGCTTACTTCTTCTGAACTAGAGGAAAGTTTTGGAATATCGGGATCGGAAATGAGAATAGTGGACCAGGTTATTCAGACCCAAGGAAGAATTACGGCACTTGATGAAAAAACAATAACCATAGACAAAAAGATTGATGTAAGTTTTATGGAAAAGTTACCAGTAGGTCTAAAAACAGGCATGAAGGCTACGATTAAGGGCCGTTGTGTAGGTTATGACGATCTACTTGGGATGGTGAAGGTAGACCAGGCGATACTGATAGAATAGTCTTAAAAATGAAAGTAAATTGGATCAAACATGAATAAAATCATTTGCTTTCTTCTGGTATTGCCTTTGTTTGTCTGGGGTCAAGATGACCTGCTTGACGAAATCGATACTGTTGCTGTTTCCGGTGCGTATGAAATCGCAGCGTTCAAAGGCTTAAAGCTCATCAATCTGGAAACGACCAAAATGGTGTCGCATAGACAGTTCTTTTTTGTCGTTTCGCACCGTTTTGGCTCGGTCAAGACCGGGATAGAGGATTTTTTCGGCCTAGATCAGGCCGTGACCCGGTTGAATTTTATCTACGGCATATCCGATGGTATAAACGTCGGTATTTCCCGAAGTTCATTTCAGAAAACCTACGAGACCTCCCTTAAGCTCCGATTGGCCCGACAGGCGCCTTCCGGATTTCCTGTGACCATCGTTTGGTTCAATAGCCTACAGCTTAACGGATTTTTAGACGAGCAAGAGTTGCCGGAACTTAAGTTGGAACACCGTTTAGGGTATGCCAGTCAGCTGCTTGTTTCGCGAAAGGTGTCAAGGGATGTATCCATAGAATTGGTACCCACCTTTTTTCACGATAATCTGGTGCCATTGGAAGAACAGGATAATTCACAGTTCGCACTCGGATTTGGTGGTCGCTATAAATTTTCCAAACGCTGTGCGATCACTGTGGATTACGGACTGCATCTGAACCGCGCCGAGAATTCCCCTTTTGTAAATCCACTTTCTGTTGGGTTGGATATTGAAACCGGAGGGCATGTATTTCAGCTGCACTTTACCAATGCCCAGCCCATGAATATAAATAACTTTTTGGGTGAAGCTACAGGTGATTGGGGGAAGGGGGATGTTTATTTCGGATTTAATATTCTCCGGGTTTTTTAAGTGGTTGTTTTTTTGAAGTCCTGAATTTCTATTTTAAAGCCAGATATTCCCTTTGAGCAAGATTAATTATAATATGAAAAGTATTTCAGCTTTATTTGATTTAAGAACCTATAAAAACAAGAATATGAAAAAGCCATTGATTTTCTTATTTTCTTCATTATTTTTAATGAATTGTTCGACCGATGACGGAAGCACAACACCTCCGGATACCGATAATGAACCCGATACCGAAGAACCTTCACCTGAACCTGAACCCGAACCGGAAGCTAATGCGGTTCGCTTGCTAAACGACGGTACTTTTGGGAGCGTGCTTGCCGATGCCGATGGTATGTCGCTCTATTTTTTCTCATTGGATGCCAAAGGAGATTCCAACTGCACCGATGGGTGTCTCGATACCTGGCCCGTTTTTTATGAATCGGATCTCACCTTGGATGAAGGATTGGATGCCGACGACTTTGGGTCATTAACTCGGGGCGACGGCGACATACAAACTACCTACAAAGGTTGGCCACTGTATTATTATGCCAGCGATAATGCCGAAGGCGAGATTAACGGTGACGGGCTAAATGCACTCTGGTTCGTAGCCAAACCGGATTATTCCGTCATGATGGCACAGGCACAATTGGTAGGCCGTGATCGCGACGGTGTCGAAACCAACTTGACCGGCGATTATGAACCTGGAGATGGTCAGACGTTTTATATGACCGATGGGTCCGGTAACACATTATACAGTTTCATCAATGACACAAATGGGGTTAACAACTTTACCAATGATGATTTTTCGAACAATAGTCTATGGCCCATTTTTGAGGAAGAAATGAAAAAAGTGCCCAGCATATTGAATACGGCCGACTTTGGAAGTATCGATGTATTTGGCAGGCAGCAGTTGACCTATAAAGGGTGGCCGCTTTACCATTTTGGCCAAGATGAGGCGAGAGGAGATAATTATGGCGTCGGTTTCCCAAGTGCGGGTGTCTGGCCGATTGTAAACCCCGATACGGAAACAGCACCGGAGCCTGAGAATGAAAGTGTAGAATACGGCGTTACGAATAACGGTGCGGTGTCCTATATTTTGAATGGCGATGGTTTGACGGATGCTGTTAATCCAGATTTGACCCTCACCCGTGGGCTAACCTACGAGTTCGATGTCAATGCTCCGGGTCACCCTTTCCTGATCAAGACGGTACAAAGTATCGGGACTGATAATACGTATAGCGAAGGAGTTGAAAATAATGGTGCAATAGATGGCACGCTCACTTTTACCGTGCCGATGGATGCACCCGATACCTTATACTACATATGTGAGTTCCATAGTCCGATGACGGGAACGCTCAACATAGTAGATTGAAAAAGAAGATTGTGAGTAAAGTGTTATTTTTAAGACCAGGATCCCAATGGGCATCCTGGTTTTTTAATGGCGGAAGCGCATAATAAAATAAAAGTTAGAATAATTTAGTACGCCAAGTGTTGAAGAAGGTTCATAAAATATACACTAAGGGAGCGCTATTGCTAGTTGTTGCGGTAATCCTGTTTTGGTGGTACGTCGATCGGCCAGATCGGTATGACGTTATAAATGACCGACCTTTGGGGGCGATAACAGTCGATAACATTAGCGATTATTTTAATCCCAGTGCAGAAATTAATGCCCTTGTACCGGAACGGTTGGTTGAAATAGAGGGGCAAATCAAGGAAATCAATACCCTCAACGGCAGACATACCGTAATGCTTAAAGGTAGGAAAGACAAGTCGCCCTATATCATTTGCGATATGCAAACAGGGCAGGAAAAAGAATTAAAATTGCTTAAAGAAAATGATACGATCAAAATAAAAGGTATTTTCAAGGGGTTTTTAAAAGACGCCATTTTCTTGCATTGCATGATAACCCACCATAACATCAATGAATAAGTTCATCATTTTAGTGTATTTTATTCTAGTTACCGGCCAGCAACTCGTCGCACAAAAATATATAGCCAGGCAGGGGCGCATTGCCCTTTTTTCCTATACCCCTGTCGAAAACATCAAAGCTGAAAACAATCAGGTATTGAGCATCATCGATCTTTCCAAAGGGCGTATTGCGGTAAGTATGCTGATGCACGCTTTTATCTTTGAAAAAGCACTGATGCGCGAACATTTCAATGAAAGTTATGTGGAATCGGATATTTATCCCAAGGCGACATTTGAAGGAGAGATTATCGATTTTGAACCCCTGCTCGCGGGAGAACAGACACGAATCATTAAAGGGAATTTCACTATGCACGGAGTTTCGCAGGAACTCGAAATTAAAGCTAAAATCAACTACGTTGATGATGGTTATCAACTGAGTGGAAATTTTGAAGCTATAGTGGATGATTACCATATTAAAATTCCACCACTTTTGGCGGGAAATATAGCAAAAGTTATATCCGTAGATTTTAAATTTGAATATGAGCCCTATCAAGAATAACATCGTATTGGTGATTTTACTGTTGTTAACAGGGATTCCTGCAAGCGCCCAAGACCTTCTCCAGATTTTGGAAGAAGAGCAGCCGGAACAGTTGAGGTATGCGGATGCCACTTTTAAAACCACACGGATAACCTTTGGCCATTCGGTGGAGTCCAGAAAAAAGGGAATACTTGAAATATTCGTGGCAAACCGCTTTTGGGATGGTCCTGCCCAGCGATCACAAAGTTTTTTTGCTGATAGGTTAAGCACCCGTCTTGCTTTGGAATATGCCCTTTCTGATCGCCTTTCAACGGGTTTGGGAGGAACCACTTGGGACGGTCTCTTCGATGGTTTTTTGAAATACCGCCTAATTCGCCAATCGGCCGGAAAAGAAGGAGCTTCGGTTAGCGTTACCCTTTTTCAAAATGCCAGTTATTACAGTGAGGGCGTGAGTGACCCGACAATAGAAGATACATTTACTGACAGACTCTCGTTTACCACCCAGGCACTGGTCGCCTCTAGGGTAAACCGTAATTTTTCGCTGCAACTGGCACCGACGTTTGTTCATAAAGGCTTGTCGTATTACGGGGAGCCCAGTCGGAATCATTTTGCCTTGGGAGTAGGTGGCCGCTACAAGCTCGGCCAGCATCTTTCCTTTGTTTCGGAATATTACTGGTTGCTCAACCCTGCCGACTCACCCAAGACCTACGGACCTTTTTCCATAGGGGTCAACTGGGAGCTTGGCGACGTAATGCTCCAGTTTATGCTGACCAATGCGGTCAATATGGTCGAAGAAGCCTTTATAACCGGCACACGAAATAATTTTAATTTCCGAAGCCCGAACCTTAATTTTGGTTTTAACTTTGTTTATGTAATCCATTTTAGACGTAATCTTCGAGACTAATCATTTTCTTTTCCAAAAGAGTCAAAGCTAAAAAATATTGAATGTAAGGAACATTCAACTACAACAATTTTGACTATGTGATATAGGGTCTGATTATAGAAAGACTGACGGGCAACTCACGGGAAAAGGAAATTTCAGAAGCCATATTAAGACCTTTGAAGATGAATCAAACAGGCTTTGTAGAATATGGGTATTATCCACAAAATTTTGCCTATACCTACAGCAAAAAATGGAATGGATTGAGGCAAGATCCTTTATTCTACATAGAGAATTTTTATGCGGCAGGTAGTATGTATTCAACAGCCTCAGATTTGCTAAAACTCGAGCAGGCATTCTACTAAGACTCACTGCTAACGGAGAAGAGCAAGCGACTGCTAAGTCAATCCTACCCAGAATACAGTTATGCAGGTTATGGAGAGCGGCCCAACTTGCAAAAGAAAAAGATCAAAAGGCTCCGACTTTATATGAGATCGATTACTTATTGGGAGTTTATGAGGAAAGCCGGATGAGTGCTTTACGCTTTAAAACGGAACCCTAAAGGTCCATTTTAGATAATTGTCAAGACAATCCGACCCCACCTTGGTAATCGCTTTGAGAATTTTAAGAAGCTGCTAAGAATTTTGAAACCGATGGAGGATGATTACTTCGGAAATTGGAATTGGAAAAGGGGAACAGTATGTTATTGTCATATCCCCGTTCTTCCGCCAGTTTTAAAAGTAATTTGCTGATTTCTTCATTCGAATCCAATCAGATTTTGTTAAGGTCAAATGGCTATTTTTTCAGCCACCTCCATACGTTCCCAATTGCGGTGTTTGGCGATGGCTTCAATAAATTCTTTCACTTTGCCATCCTGAAAAATAGCTTTGTCCGTTTTAAAATCCTTCATATTTCCGCTTTCAAGAATTTGTACCCCCTCGTTAGTCACCGCAATAGCCTTACAATGTTTAAAGGCCTCATCGACAAACTTTACGAATTTGGACTTAGTAAGTAATGCCTTGATAGACTTTTCACCACCGGGAATGAATACGGCATCATAAAGTACGCTCTCCGTTGTCATTATCGAAGCATCAACCTTATGCTCCATACCCGAATCGCAGGTTATAGTGCCGCCATGTGGGGCAATGAGCTTGACCATGGCCTTTTCTTTTTCGAGGGCCTTTTTCATGTTATCGAAATCCTTCATGTTAAAACCGTCGGCGACCAAAAAGGCAACTTTTCTCGTGGCAATGGTATCGAATTTGGTATTGGCCTGGCTAAGGGCAGGAGCCTTATCCAAATAATTTTTCTTTTTGCCCGGTTGATGGTCCTTTACATTGGCATCGGCACCGATGGCCTGATTAATAGGCTTTTCAATTTTGCTCGGAACTTTCATACCAAGATTTTCGCCCACTTTTTTTGCCAGACCGGAATCGATCTGTGCTATGAGCCATAACATTCGCTCTTTGATATGATCGTGGTCGCATTTACCCAATTCAAAAGAATAGGCATCGGTGACATGCTGTTTTTCCCAATCTGCCAGACTTCGGTAGAAGAGCGCGGGCTGTGAAAAATGGTCGCTGAAACTTTCGCTCCGCCCCCGTATTTTTTTTGCGTCGATACGCTCTTGGTACGGTTCGAACCCACCTTCCGCCACTGTGGACAGATAAGGGCAACCGCCGCTCAACGAATTCGGAAAATAGGCAGTCCTGCCCTTTGGAATCTCCATCTGCATATGTCCGTCCCGCTGGTTGTTGTGTACCTCGCCAATAGGTCGGTTGATGGGAATCTGATGGAAATTATGGCTACCCAATCGTGACAGTTGTGTATCCCGATAAGAAAATAATCTGCCCTGCAATAAAGGGTCGTTGGTAAAATCGATGCCCGGTACGATATTTCCGGGAAGGAAGGCCACCTGTTCCGTTTCCGCAAAGAAGTTTTCAGGATTACGGTTCAGCACCATACGGCCAATAAGCTGGACTGGCACCATCTCTTCGGGAATCAATTTGGTCGGGTCCAATAGGTCAAAATCAAATTTGTGTTCGTCTTCCTCAGGGACGATCTGTAGGCCCAATTCCCATTCGGGATATTGGCCTGCCTCGATAGCGTCCCAAAGGTCCCTGCGATGGAAATCGGAGTCCGCACCGCTTATCTTCACTGCCTCGTCCCACGTGACAGAATGTACCCCCAATTTTGGTTTCCAATGGAATTTTACAAAATGTGCTTCTCCCTTGCCATTGATCAACCGGAAGGTGTGAATGCCAAAGCCTTCCATCATACGTAAGCTTCGCGGTATGCCCCGATCGCTCATGACCCAGATATGGTTGTGTAGTGTTTCCGTAGTCAATGAAACGAAATCATAGAACGTATCATGAGCCGAGGCGGCCTGCGGAATCTCGTTGTTGGGTTCCGGCTTGACGGAATGAATAAGGTCGGGGAATTTCATGGCATCTTGAATGAAAAAGATGGGCATGTTGTTTCCCACCAAATCCCATGTGCCCTCCTCGGTATAGAACTTGACCGCAAAACCGCGAACGTCCCTCGCCAGATCTGTTGAACCTTTGGATCCCGCCACCGTTGAAAATCGAACGAAGACAGGGGTTTTTCGTGAGGTATCGGTAAAAATGCCTGCCTTGGAATATTTTTCGATGCTCTCGTACAGTTCGAAATAGCCGTGTGCCCCACTTCCCCGGGCATGAACGATGCGTTCGGGAATACGCTCATGGTCGAAATTGTGTATTTTTTCCCTAAGCATGAAATCCTCCAAGAGGGTGGCCCCACGCTCCCCTGCCTTTAAAGAATTGTTAGTATCGTTGACCTTTAGGCCCTGTCTGGTGGTCAAGGGCTTATCCTTTGGGTCTAAAGTAAATTTTTTAAGTTGTTTTTGCTTATCGGAATCTTTGTTTTGGGAAGTGTTCTTTTTTGCCATTATCCAGTATTTAAAGGGTTTCGTTTACTAAAATAAAATTGTTCGGTACTGATAAAACCACGCAAAGGACATTTGCTTGGTAACAAAATGAATTCAAAGGCTTTCTATAATTTTCATGAGTTTGAAATAAAATTCTTCCACCAGAGAGCCCCAAAAAATTAAAGCGGCACTTTAGCGCCATATGGCATGATCAACATTGCGTTGATTTATGCTATTTGTGAAGTGGCGAACTCAGTTAATTAATTTCATCTAAAATTAAAAGGATTCGGATTGTACCACTGCTCTTTTTAGCATGATTTTTGACTTGAACGATAGAAATCAGATTTGGACTATAACTGCACTGGGAATTTGTTACAAAAGTTGCTTACAGAGCAATATTTGAGGGTATTATCCGTTCCGAACATGATATTATCTTATTTTTAGCACCGACTTTTCCTTTTGTTAGAAATTAGCCAACTTTAAAAACTCCTTTTCAGCATGCAGGTATCCGTACAACGAAAGAATGTTCAATTTTTACCGGACTCAAGCCGTGTGGTGGCCCGATTCTTCAACAACGGTGAAGAACGCACCAGAAATCTTGTTCAGCGTGTCGTTTCATTGAACGATGATTCAGTCACCCGCGAACTTGATCATACCCTTCGGGAGTTTGTCGGTCGCCATCGAAATATTTCCCAAATTTTTATGCGTCATTTCGATAACCACAGGGGTCTTATTGATAGAATGGAACTGGATGAATCGAAAATGTCAAAAGAGCGAAGACTCTTGATAGGATCCTATGCCACTATGGAATATTCGATTGAATCCGCAGCGATGTTCAACCCCTCTATCATCAAGGATTTTGACCAATCCTTTTTGGCAAAGGATGAAAAGCGGGTCATTATTTCATTTCGCGCCACCGGAGAAGGGCACTTGTCATCGATTGTTTTTCGAAGAGGGATCTTGGATGGAAACAACGACCTGAAAATGATGAAAACGCGCAACCATATCGATATGGCGAAGATAACACAGAAAAAATCGTACGATAAAGGACGATTTGTACAAAAACTTCGAGAGATGGATATTTTGAAACAATATTCATCGATCATTATGGACGGTCTACCCGAACATTTTGAATATCACGAACTGAAAACGTCGGTAGAAAAGGTGCTTTCGAACGGATTGAGCCTCGACAACAAATTGGCCTTGGAAGAAATGACTTGGCTAATCGATTCTTACTACGACATAGAGTTCCATCTGGATTCGGATATTTCAGAAAGGGTCATTTTCCCCATCTCGCCGTCAGAAAGCAAGGGCATCGAAGATGCACGTTTTGTGCGCTTCACCGAAGACGATGGTACCGAAAAGGTATATGCGACTTACACCGCCTATGATGGGCACACCATACTTCCAAAGCTGCTATCGACAGAAGACTTCAATACGTTCAGAATTATGCCTATGCACGGGAAAGGGGCACAGAACAAAAATTTCGCGTTGTTTCCAAAAAAAATAAACGGTAAGTATGCCGTATTGGCACGCATCGATGGTGTAAACAATTATCTTATGTATTCTGACCGTAATACCCTTTGGAACGACCCCATCAAGATTCAAGAGCCGAAATATCCATGGGAATTTACACAGATTGGAAACTGTGGTGCACCATTGTGGACCGAGGAAGGATGGTTGGTCATTACCCACGGGGTAGGGCCAATGCGTAGATACTGTATTGGCGCGTCATTGTTCGACCTCGATGACCCCACCAAGGAAATCGCAAGGTTGTCACAACCTTTGCTTTCGCCCTTGGAAGAGGAGCGCGAAGGCTATGTGCCGAATGTGGTCTATTCTTGCGGCTCACTCATCCACAATAAGCACCTTATTTTGCCCTATGCCGTCTCCGATTACTCGTCATCCTATGCTACCGTGGAGATGGAGGAATTGATGCACGCTTTAAAAGGGGTAAGCGTTATTCCGCACTGAATGATTCATCGGACTTCTACGTAAAGTGCCAGGTATGTTTAATTTTTATAGTTTCACGGTATGCCTCAATATACGCATCGACCATGGTGTCGA